>JAZOXE010000196.1:0-5570 GCA_045659525.1 Faecousia sp.
TTTATGTTTGCGGTACAAATTCTGATTGTGGACCACTATGCACCCCATATTGATGCCTTTCGGCTTAACTTGATTCAAGCGATGGTCAGTTCCCTGCTATCAGCAGTCTTTATGTTTATTTGGGAAGAACCAACCTTAAAAAGCATTGGCGACTGTTGGCTCCCCATTTGTTACACCGGCGTACTTTCTATGGGCCTTTCCTACAGTTTGCAAATCGTGGGGCAGAAAAATTTAGAGCCCACCGTTGCCTCTTTGATTATGAGTATGGAGTCGGTTTTCGCTGTTTTAACCGGCTGGATTATCTTGGGTGACGTACTGTCAACTTGGGATACCGTCGGTTGTATTCTTGTGTTCATAGCCGTGATTCTCCCCCAATTACCGGAGAGAAAAAAGGCTTTTTCCCAAAAGTAAACTGAAAATTTTGTTGATTCCTATTTATACAACAGAGTTTTCCGGAAACGAACCGGAAAAGTCAATGAAAAAGGTTTGGCATTTTATAAAGAACTGACCGATGCGCTGCTTGATGCAGGTATCATACCTTACGTCACGTTGTACCACTGGGATATGCCGGAATCCATCTTCCACCGGGGTGGCTTTGTGAACCCAAAATTCCCGGACTGGCTCACAGAATATGCCACCACAGTGGTTAAGGTTTTGGGCAGCCGGGCAAAACATTATATGACTTTTAATGAATCCCCTTGCGTAATTACCTCCGGCGGTGAAGCCGTATTTGATGACCATTACGACATAACACCATAAAAAAGCACGCCACCCTTTTGGGTGGCGTGTCTTTTTATTACTCTGAAACGATATGTCTTGCTACATGGACACCGCTGGCAGAGGCGTGGGACAAACTGTGGGTAATACCACTGCCGTCGCCGATAATGTAAAGCCCCTCATAACAACTTTCCAAGTTTTCATTTACCGCAACTTCCATATTGTAGAATTTTACTTCCACGCCATAAAGAAGCGTATCATCATTGGCTGTGCCGGGCGCAATTTTATCCAGCGCATAAATCATTTCAATGATGCCGTCTAAAATTCGTTTCGGCAATACCAGGCTTAAATCACCTGCGGTTGCATTGAGTGTGGGCGTGAGGAAAGAGTCTTTCATCCGGTTGGGTGTTGACCTCCGACCGCGAATCAAATCTCCGAATTTCTGTACGATAACCCCGCCGCCCAACATATTGCTTAACCGGGCAATGCTTTCACCGTAACCGTTGGAATCTTTGAAAGGTTCGGAGAAATGCTTGGACACCAGCAGTGCAAAATTGGTGTTTTCTGTCTGTTTGGCAGGGTCCTCATAACTGTGGCCGTTTACAGTTACAATGCCGTTGGTATTTTCGTTAACTACTGCCCCCTTGGGGTTCATACAGAATGTACGCACTAAGTCACCGTACTTTTGGGTTCTGTACACAATTTTACTTTCGTAAAGTTCATCGGTTAAATGGGAGAACACTTCCGCAGGCAACTCTACCCGCACGCCTAAATCCACGCGGTTGGATTTGGTTTCAATCTGCATATCCTTGCAGATTGTTTCCATCCATTTACTGCCGCTTCTGCCTACAGAAATGATGCACTTTTTGCAGGTGTAGGTGCCATTTTTTGTTTCTACCTCATATCCGTCACCGATTTTCTTAACGGACTGAACCGGAGTTTCAAAGAAAAATGTTACCTTGTCTTTCAGGTGGTTGTACAGATTTTCCAGCACAACATAGTTAATGTCCGTACCCAAATGCCGCACAGATGCCTCCAAAAGATGCATACCGTTTTGGATACACTGCTTCTTGAATTTGGAACCGGCAGTGGAATAGAGTTTTGTACCCTGTCCGCCGTAACGCATATTGATATCATCAACATAGCGCATCAGTTCCAGCGCCTGCTGTTTTCCCACATATTCGTAGAGCGTGCCGCCGAAATCGTTGGTAATGTTATACTTACCGTCGGAAAAAGCCCCGGCGCCGCCGAATCCGTTCATAATAGAGCAGGATTTACAGCCGATGCAGGTTTTGATTTTGTCTCCGTCAATAGGGCAATTTCGCTTATGCAGAGGATGCCCCGCCTCAAAAACGCCCACCTTCAGATTGGGATTTAATTTTGTCAGTTCATAGGCCGAAAAGATTCCTCCCGGGCCTGCGCCGATAATTAAAACGTCGTAATTCATAGTTTCCTCCTGAAACCGGTCAATACCGGTTTCTTATTTTTTCTTGTCCTGGGCAATTATTTTCTTCATTGCTTCCACAGCAACCCGGATGGCATTGCCGGTATTTTCTGTCATAGGCATATGCATCCCCAGTTTTTCCCGTTCCTGATTCCAAACCACATGGAAACAACTGCCGCACCCCACACCCAGCGCCGCCGCCACAACGAACAGTGTGGCCGATTCCATTTCGCTGGATTTTACACCTAACCGTTTCCATGCTTCCCACTTCTGCAGAAGTTCATAGGAAACAGGAGATTTTTCCGGGGCGTGCTGGCCGTAGAAGGAGTCTTTACACTGGACAACACCGGTATGGGTTCGCAGTCCTAACTCCTCACTGGCCGCTTTCAGCGCCGCGGCAACTCCAAAGTCTGCCACCGCGGGAAATTCAATAGGCGCATATTCTAACGATGTGTGCTCAAACCGGATTGCGCCGGTGGCAACCACCACATCTCCCGGCTGAACATCCAAAGCAATTCCGCCGGTGGTTCCCACGCGGATAAAGGTATCCGCGCCAATCGCCGCCAACTCCTCCATAGCGATGGCAGAAGACGGCCCGCCGATACCGGTGGAGCAAACAGACACCTTTTCCCCTAATAGCGTGCCGGTATAGGTGTTATACTCCCGGTTCATTCCGATATGCACAGGGTTATCAAAGTGCTTTGCAATGGATTCACAACGTCCCGGATCACCCGGCAGGAAACAGTAGCGACCTACGTCTCCTTCTTTGCAACGAATATGAAACTGCATTCCAATATCTTGCATACGATTTCCTCCTACGCATTAAAATAGGCTGACCTGACTGGTATCCGGTAAATCGCCAAAGGCTCCCGCTTCCCGCAGGATTTGGATATGGGTTTTAGATACCTTGGGACAGGCGGCGGAAAATTCCTCTACACTGATAAAGTTTTTACCCTTTCTGCCCTCTTGAATATCAAAAGCCGCGCTCTCTCCCAAACCGGAAATTGCCACGAAGGGTAAACGGATTTTTCCGTCTTCAATCAAGAATTTTGTGGGATGGCTCTTATAAATGTCTATGGGCAAAAATTCAAATCCCCGCAGATAGAATTCATAGACAACCTCCAGTGTTGTCAGCAAATCCTCATCTTTCCCGGTTGCGTCTTCGTTGCCGTCGATGGCTTCAATGCTTGCTTTGGCTTTTGCCAGTCCCCCCGCCATTAAAATAGCATCAAATCCGCCTTTTTGGCTTCTGCGGTAAAAATACGCACTGTAGAATGCCAGCGGGTGATACACCTTAAACCATGCGATACGGAACGCCATCATAACGTAGGCGACGGCGTGGGCTTTGGGGAACAAATACTTAATCTTTTTACAAGAACCGATATACCAATCCGGCACGCCGGCATCTACCATTTCCTGCTCTGCGCCATCCGGTAAGCCTCTGCCCTTTCGGACCGCTTCCATAATCTTAAAGGCGCGTTTTTCCTCAATACCGCAGGAAATCAGGTACATCATAATATCGTCACGGCATCCGATTGTGCCGTCAACGGTAGCCTTCCCGGATTTGATCAGGTCTCTGGCATTGCCCAACCACACGTCTTCGCCGTGGGAGAAGCCGGAAAGCCGAACCAAAGTATCAAAACGGGTAGGCATTGTATCCAGCAACATTCCCCGGGTAAACCGGGTGTTAAATTCCGGAATGGCAACTGCGCCGGTAGGACCGAGGATTTTGTCATCCTCATAGCCCAGGACTTTGGAAGATGTAAAAATGGACATTGTCTTCTTATCATCCAGCGGAATTTTCTTAGCATCCACACCGGTAACATCTTCCATCATTTTAATCATCGTGGGATCGTCGTGTCCCAGCATGTCCAGTTTCAGCAGATTATCTTCCATAGAGTGATACTCAAAATGGGTGGTAATCTGGTCGGAATTGGGATCATCCGCAGGATGCTGTACCGGACAGAAATCCCAAATCTCATTTTCCTTGGGAATGACCACCAAACCGCCGGGGTGCTGACCGGTGGTGCGTCGCACACCGACACAGCCAGTGGCAAGGCGGGTTTTTTCCGCATTGGTTGCCATCATCCCCCTCTCTTCCAAGTACTTCTTCACAAAGCCGAAGGCGGTTTTATCTGCCACTTTTCCCACAGTGCCTGCCCGGAAAACGTGGGATTTCCCAAACATTTCCGTACAGTATGCGTGGGCATCCGCCTGGTATTCACCGGAGAAGTTCAGGTCAATATCCGGAACTTTATCGCCGCCGAATCCAAGGAATGTTTCAAAGGGAATATTAAATCCCTCTTTTTCATATTGGGTGCCGCACTCGGGACAAACATCATCGGGTAAATCCGCGCCACAGGCATATCCCTTGGGCACATCAAAGGTTGTGTGCTTACATTGGGGATTAGGACAACGGTAATGGGGCGGAAAAGAGTTTACTTCTGTAATCCCCGAGAGGAATGCTACGATGGATGAACCCACAGAGCCTCGGGAGCCCACCAAGTAGCCGTGTTCCAAAGAGTTCTGCACCAATCGTTGGGCAGAAATGTAAATCACATCGTAGTGACAGTTGATAATATCGCCCAATTCCACTTCCACACGCCGGGAAATCAGTTCCGGCGGATTTTCTCCGTACAGCAGGTGCATTTTATCGTACACCATCTTTTTCAAATCCTCTGCGGAATTTTCAATGGACGGAGCAAACAGATTATAGGGCACCGGGCGCACTTTGTCACACATATCCGCAATCAAATTGGGATTTGTAACTACCGTCTGCCACGCCTTTTCCTCTCCCAAATAGGAAAATTCCTCAAGCATTTCATCGGTGGTGCGGAAATAAAGGGGATTGTCCCGGTCGCAATCGGAGAATTTTTTCGTAGCCAGCAAAATATGTCGGTAAATTTCATCTTCCGGATTCAGGAAGTGTACGTCACCGGTAGCCACTACCATTTTCCCCAGTTTTTCGCCGATCTGCACGATTTTACGGTTAAAGTCCCGCAACTCGTTATCATCCAGCGCCGTAGGCTCTTCTCCCTCTTTTTTCGGATAAAGCATAAACCGGTTGTTAGAAATCGGCTGTATCTCTAAATAATCGTAGAACGACGCCAATCGGCAGACCTCTTCTTCCGGTCTATCGGAAACGATTGCCTGAAACACCTCATTGTTCTCACAGGCAGAGCCGATCAGCAGACCTTCCCGGTGTTTTATCAGTTCCGATTTAAACATCCGGGGGAATTTCTTAAAGTGGTCCAAATTGGACTCCGACACCAACCGGTAAAGATTGCGCAAACCCATCTGGTTTTTCGCAAAAACCACGATATGCTGACAGTGCACCCCATCCTGGCGGTGCTGTGGCCGCAAAGGCATAACCGCAGGATTTACCGCCTGCAGTGTTTTTACACCCATT
>JAZOXE010000197.1:0-4381 GCA_045659525.1 Faecousia sp.
TCAGCTGGTAGAGTACCCGGTTCATACCCGGTATGTCACCTGTTCGAATCAGGTCGCCGCTACCAGGCCCGTTGGTCAAGCGGTTAAGACACCGCCCTTTCACGGCGGTAACATGGGTTCGATTCCCGTACGGGTCACCAACAAAAGAGAGGACACATTTGTGTCCTCTCTTTTTCGTTTGCGCAGTAGGGGCGGATATTATCCGCGATTGCCGCCCCTACGAATTCTATCGGAGACTTGCGTTAGAATCTGTAGGGTGGGGGCTTGCTCCCGCCGCCACCGGTCTGTCCGCAAAAATTAAGGGAGGCATAAAGCCTCCCTTGATTATTTACTTAAACCGTAGATGCTTTCAAGATTTTACAGAACATCAAAAACAGCAACATTCAATGTATATACCTATTTTGACGGTTTGCGTTCCTCTTGCTCGTCTGGTAGAGAGTGCGGATTGCGCAGTAAGTCAAAACATAATAAAAACACAGATATTTAAACGTAGGGAATTTGCCAATTCCTCTGCAAAATGAAAATCGCAAAATCCAAAGTATTACCTTGTTTTGACGGTTTCTGTCATCCATACACACTGGTAGAGGCCGGGGATGGCGGAAAGACAAGCAATCCGCACTCGTCGGCGTACATTGGTACGGTAGAGTGCGGATTGCGCAGTAAGTCAAAACATTATTAATGCAGATATTAAAACGTAGGAATTCTCTCAATTCCTCTGCAAAATGAAAACCGTAAACTCCAAATTGCTATTGTGTTTTGACGGTTTCCGTCATCCACGGACTCTGATTAGAGACCGCCAAATACACTGAGCAAGAATCCCGCGGCGATGGCAGAGCCAATAACGCCGGCTACATTGGGGCCCATCGCGTGCATCAGCAGGAAGTTTGCAGGATTGGCTTTCTGGCCTTCCACATTGGAAACCCGGGCGGCCATAGGCACAGCGGAAACACCGGCAGAACCAATGAGGGGATTGACCTTTCCCTTGGTTGCCCAGCACATCACCAGACCGCCCAGCAGACCGCCAACTGTGGATAAGATAAAGGCGCATACGCCCAAAACCACAATTTTCAGGGTTTCTGCGGTTAGGAAGTTAGAGCCAACCATGGTTGCGCCCACAGCGGTGGACAGCAAAATGGTAACAATGTTCATCATTGCGTTTTGCACTGTATCGGAAAGACGGTCGGTGACACCGGTTTCCTTAAAGAGGTTACCTAACATCAGGCAACCGATAAGGGGTGCAGTGTCCGGCAGCAACAGTGCCACAAAAATTGTTACAACAATGGGGAAAATAATCTTTTCCGCTTTGGAAACGGTACGGCTTTGCACCATTTTAATGGCTCTCTGCTTGGGAGTAGTGAGCAATTTCATAAAGGGCGGCTGAATCATGGGAATCAGCGCCATATAGGAGTACGCCGCCACAGCGATACCGCCCAAAAGACGAGGCGCCAGTTTTGTGGTAAGGAAAATTGCGGTGGGGCCGTCTGCACCACCGATAATACCGATGGATGCGGCTTCCGGGCCTGTAAAGCCCAGAGCAACTGCTCCAAAAAAGGCAACAAACACGCCTAATTGGGCGGCTGCCCCCAAAAGAAGACTCTTGGGGTTAGACAGCAGCGGGCCAAAGTCGGTCATAGCGCCGACGCCCATAAAGATAAGGCAGGGGTAAAGACTTGTCTTAACGCCGATATAGAAGATGTCCAGCAAGCCACCGTTACGCATAATCTCACCGTAACTGTGATACACAGGACTTTCCGGATTCATAAAGGAATCCCACAGTTCCTGATGGTACAGTCCGGAGCCGGGCAGGTTGGAAAGCAAGCAACCGAACGCGATGCCAACCAACAGCAGAGGTTCGAATTTTTTAACAATTCCCAAATACAGAAGAACGCAGGCAATGATAATCATCACCAGGTTTTGCCAACCGCCGGCAGTGAAGCCTGCAGACATCTGGGCAAAACCGGAACTGTTCCAAAGTTTCAGGAGGATTTCTCCAACATCAATCACGGGAACGCCCTCCCTTAACCAATCACGACCAGCGCCGCGCCGGTATCTACGTTTGCGCCCTTGGTGGTCACAACCTGGGTAACCGTGCCGGCCTTGGGGGCCTTGATTTCATTTTCCATCTTCATGGCTTCCAGCACTACCAGAACATCACCGGCCTGAACCGCTTGTCCCTGGGTAACGGCTACGCTTAAAATGGTGCCGGGCATAGGCGCAGATACGGTTTCACCGGCGCCGGTAACAACGGGGGCAGCAGGTGCAGCCGGAGCGGGCGCTGCAGCCGGGGCAGCGGGAGCAACGGGAGCCGCGGCAGTTACGGTGCCGCCGATGGCTACCAGCAAATCACCGGTGTTTACGTTGGCGCCTTTGGATACCGGCACTGCGGAAACAACACCGTCGCAGGGGGCTTTGATTTCATTTTCCATCTTCATGGCTTCCAGCACTACCAGTACATCACCGGCTTTTACGCTTTGTCCGGCAGAAACGTTTACACTTAAAATCGTTCCGGGCATAGGCGCGGAAACGGATTCGCCACCGCTAACGGTCATAGCCGGAGCGGCTACAGCAGCAGCGGGAGCAGCAACCGGGGCGGCAGGTGCAGCCACCGGTGCTGCCGCAGGCGCTGCGGCTTCATATTCTGCAAGGCACATTGCCTTGCCGGCTTCCACTTCGATTTCGTAAGTGCGGCCGTTTAATGTTACTTTATATTTCATGGTTACTTGACCTCCTTAATGGAAATGAAACGCAGTTCATTTAAGGGCTTACCCATCTTATCCGCAACAATGGCCATCAGCATAGCCGCAGTCTTGGGGGAAACATCGTAGATTTTCAGGTTACCGGCAGTACCGGGGGCGACCTGCTCAATTGCTGGCGCAGCCACCGGTGCAACAGGGGCGGCTTTGGTCTTTGCTTTAGCATTTTTGGGGGTAAAGCATTTGCCAATGAGAACAACCACAGTCATCAGCAAAATCAAGCCAAAAAAGACAACGCCGTAGCCCAACGCCGCTAAAACGCCGGCGGGGCCCAAATCCAAATTGACCAAAGAAGAGAGAACGTTCATTTTTCTCCTCCTTATGCCTCTACGATAGAGTAGGTGACTTCATTTTCTTCCGCTGCTTTCCGAGCCTCCAGAAACTTTTCAGCCAGGTTGGGGAAAGCAATATAGGAAAGAACATCTTCATCGGATTTAGCCAAATCACCCAATTTTTCTCTTGTCTTTTCCACTACCGGTTCCAGAGAATCGGCATAGCGGCCAGTGAGGGGTTCTTCCCCACCCAGAATCTGCTTCTGGATTTCCGGGTTGATAGGTGCGGGGGTAGTGCCGTATTCACCGCGGCAGTAAGCCTTGATTTCCTTGGAAACGGTTTTATACCGCTCGCCGTCAAGCACGTTGCGCACAGCCTGCACGCCAACCATTTGAGAGGTGGGGGTAACCAGAGGCGGATAACCCATATCGGCGCGGACCTTGGGGGTTTCTGCCAGGGCTTCTTCGAATCTGTCCAAAGCATTCATTTGCTTCAACTGGCTTAAGAGGTTAGAGAGCATACCGCCGGGAACCTGATAGGTCAGGCACTGGGTATCGGTTGCCATGGACTTGGGCATCAAGGTGCCGTCTTTTACGAAGTCATCACGCACAGTCTTGAAGTAGTCGCTCATCTTGGTGGTACATTCATCGTCCAAATCCACCTCGTAACCCAACTGACGCAGCGCGTAAGCCATAGTTTCGGTTGCCGGCTGGGAAGTACCGCCGGAGAAGGGAGAAATTGCGGTGTCAATAATGTCCACGCCGGCTTCCACGGCTTTTAAGTAAGTCATGAAGGCAAGGCCGGTGGTGGAGTGGGTATGCAGGTCGATGGGCAGGTCCACTGCGTCCTTAATGGCAGAAACCATATCGTAGGCTTCCTGGGGACCCATAATGCCGGCCATATCCTTAATACAAATGGTGGCGGCGCCCATTTCTTTCAGTTCTTTTACCATTTCCACATATTTTGCGTGGGTATGTACGGGAGAAGTGGTGTAGGAGATCGTACCGGAGGCGATGGCGCCTGCGTTTACCGTTGCTTCCATAGCCACTTTCATATTCTTAACGTCGTTCAGGGCGTCGAAAATACGGATAACATCCATTCCGTTTTCCACTGCCTTTTCACAGAACAGTTTTACAAAATCGTCGGGATAGTGAGAATAACCCAGAACGTTTTGTCCCCGCAGAAGCATCTGCAGTTTGGTATTGGGCATAGCGGCGCGGATTTTCCGCAGGCGCCCCCAAGGATCTTCGTTTAAGTACCGCAGGCAAACATCAAAGGTTGCGCCGCCCCAGCACTCTGCTGCATAGTAACCGGCCTTGTCGATGGTAGAGAGCATGGGCTCAAACTTTTCGAAG
>JAZOXE010000198.1:0-2542 GCA_045659525.1 Faecousia sp.
CGGCTGGAGTTTTTGGGAGATTCCATTTTGGGAATGGTAGTGGCGGAGTTTCTGTATGAAAATTTCCCCAACCGCCCGGAAGGGGAATTGACGCGGATGCGTGCCGATATGGTCTGCGAAAGAAGTTTGGCGAATGTTGCCACGCAGTTAGAACTGGGAAAATACCTGCTTTTGGGCCATGGTGAGGAACAAAGTGGCGGAAGAACCCGCCCCTCAATTTTGGCAGATGCAGTGGAATCGGTAATTGCCGCCAGTTTTTTGGATAGCGGCATTAATGCCGCAGAAGACATAATCCGCCGGTTTATTTTGTGTAATGTGCCTGGGGAAAAGCCCCAAAACCGGGATTATAAAACAACGTTGCAGGAACTTGTACAGCAGAAACGGGATCAGTTGCTGCGCTACTCGTTGATAGATGAAAGCGGCCCGGACCACGATAAACATTTTACCGTGGAACTGACATTGAACGGAAAAATAGTCGGGCAAGGTGAGGGTTCCAGTAAAAAGCGGGCAGAGCAGGATGCTGCCCGAATTGCGCTGGAAGTGCTGTTACACGAATAAGAAAACGGACTGTGAGGAATTTTAAAAGACCTCACAGTCCGTTTTATATTAGAAATAAAGAATAATGTAATTTAGCGCACATGAGACAAGATGAGATAAAATGCGCCGTAAGCCCCGGCGTCATTACCCAGTGTTGCCAGTACAAATTTTACATCCTTTGTGCCGTGGAAAGCCTGCTTTTGGTAGTAGGGGGCAAAACCGTCCAACAGCATTTGCCCGGCCTTGCTGACACCGCCGCCGATTACCACCAGTTCCGGGTCCAAAATGACACTTACATTGGAAAGGAATGTACCCATATAGGCAAAAAACTTTTCCAAGGTTGCAATGGCAAGGGGGTCTCCTGCTTTTCCGGCGGCAAAGACATCACTGCAGGTCAGATTTTCTTTTTTCAGCACAGTGGGAAGTTCACCCTTTTCAATCAGGTCGGTGGCCATACGCACAATGCCGGTGGCAGAGCAGTACTGCTCTGCGCAGCCGTATCTGCCCCATCCGCAGGGGCGGGTTTCTTCCCGGTTAACGGTTAAATGTCCCAGTTCTCCAGCCGCGCCATGGGCGCCAGGATAAATATTACCATTGATTAAAAAGCCGCCGCCCACACCGGTGCCCAGGGTAATCATAACCATATTCTTGCAACTGTGGCCACTGCCTTTCCAACATTCTCCCAAAGTTGCCAAAGTAGCATCGTTACCGGCTTTTACCGGCAGACCGGTCAGGTCGGACAGGGCGCTTTCAATGTTGAATACACCCCAGCCCAAATTGATACACTTATGTACCACCCCGGCGCCGTCTACCGGACCGGGCACACCGATGCCGATGCCCAGCAGGCAATCCCGGGAGATGCCGTGTTTTTGTATGTAGTTTTCAATAGATGCGGCAATATCCGGAAGAATTTGCCCGCCTGCGTTTTTGGTAACGGTGGGAATTTCCCATTTTTCCAGCAAGTTGCCGGTTTCATCAAAGTAGGCGATTTTTACAGTGGTACCACCCAAATCTACGCCAAATCCATATTTCATAGAAAACCTCTTTACTCACCAATAACTCCGTCTTCATACAGAGAATGGAAGGCGACAAATTTTATTTCATTATGCAGGTTTTTACCCCGGGTATAAACTTTTACGTAATTGGGGGCGTGCCCCACAAAAAACTCCCCCTGCTTTTCTTCAAACAAAACCGGAAAACTCTGCCCAAGCAACCCCTCCCGGTAATTCCGGGACAAAACGGCGGCTTTTTGAATCGCCGCGGCGCTTCGGGCTTCTTTTACGACATTGGGAAGTTGCCCCGGCATTTTGTCTGCCGGTGTTCCGGGGCGGCGGGAGTAGGGGAAAATGTGCATATCCGCAAAGCCGCAAGCATCCATAAAAGAAAGGCTTTGGGAAAATTCTTCCTCCGTCTCGCCGGGGAAAGCCACAATCATGTCTGTGGTAATGGCGCAACCGGGAAAGGCGTCTTTTAGCAGATTAACACTTTCCAAGTAACGGCGGGTGTCGTACTTGCGCCCCATTCGGCGAAGCACACTGTCGCAACCGGATTGCAGGGAAAGGTGAAACTGGGGGCATAAATTGGGATATTTTTTCAGTTCCCGGCAAAAGTCTTCCGTTATGATGCGGGGTTCTAAAGAACCTAATCGGATGCGGATATGGGGCAACGCCTGGCAAATTTGAGAGATTAAAAAGGTAAGACCGGGTTTTTCCGGTAAATCCACGCCCCAAGAGGCAATTTCAATTCCGGTAATTACCAGTTCCCGGTAACCTTTTTCCCCAAGGTCTTTGGCTTGGGAAAGAACCAAATCCAAAGGCGCAGAGCGTACCGGTCCCCGGGTGTAAGGTATGATACAGTAAGTGCAGAAATTCACACAGCCGTCCTGGACTTTCAGCATTGCCCGGGTACGGCCGTCTAAACCACCGGCGGGCAGGATTTCAAAAGTCCGCCGTTTCAGGGCGTTGTCTACCAAAGTTTTCGGCTTTCTGGTGTCATTGGCGCTGTT
>JAZOXE010000199.1:0-3121 GCA_045659525.1 Faecousia sp.
AGTCCATCGGTGGACCCGGGACTCAGCTTACCATGCGTACCTTCCACACAGGTGGCGTTGCAGGTGATGATATTACCCAAGGTGTGCCCAGAGTTGAAGAACTGTTTGTATCTCGCCGTCCCAAGAAGATGGCGCAGATTTCCGAAATTGCCGGCGTAGTTTCCATTGATGATTCTCACCGTACCGCCCAGCGTAACATTACCATTACAGCAGAAGACGGAGAAGTGAAAGTCTATCAAGTGCCTTATTCCGTTGGCTTGAAAGTTACCAACGGTAAGATGGTGCAAAAAGGCGAACCCATTACTGACGGCGCGCTCTATCCCCAGGATGTTCTTCGCATCTCCGGTGTAGAGGCTGTTCAGGATTATTTGGTGCAGTCTGTTCAGGCAGTGTACCGCCAGCAAGGCGTTGAAATTAACGATAAGCACATTGAAGTTATTATTCGTCAGATGATGCGGAAAGTGCGGATTGTGGATTCCGGCGATACCGCTTTGTTGGTTGGCACAGTTGTTGACCGCTTTGTCTATGAAGATGCCAATGCAGAAATTCAGGCTCGGATTGACGCTGGTGAGACGGAACTGAAACTGGCTGATGCATCTGCAGTGCTTATGGGTATTACCAAGGCCTCTTTGGCAACGGATTCCTTCTTGTCTGCCGCTTCCTTCCAGGAAACAACCAAGGTGCTCACCGACGCCGCAATTAAGGGCAAGGTTGACCATTTGGTAGGTTTGAAAGAAAACGTCATTATCGGTAAATTGATTCCTGCCGGCTCAGGCTTAATGGCATACCGGGATTATATGCCCGGTGCGACTCCGGAATCTAAAACCCAGGAAACGGTTTGCGATGAAGAAGTACTTGCTGAGGAAGAATAATTAATATAAAATATCCACTGCTCCAAGCGGGGCAGTGGATATTTTGTTTTTATGCCGTAACGGTAAAAGTAAAATTGGCATAATATGGATTTGAACATAAAAGTTTGTGAAAGCCAAATAAATGGTGAAATAACTATTGTAAAAAAGGAGGAAATATTATATACTATAATGGTTAAAATAGGAATATTATGGGAGGTATCCCAATGGAAAATAGAAGTGAAGAATTAAAGCCTTATCTGGTGCCGGGAAGACATGTGCATCTTGTGGGAATCGGTGGCGTTTCTATGCGTCCTTTGGGCCTTGTGCTAAAGGGAATGGGACTGAAAGTAACCGGTTCTGATATGACCGCATCGGCATCTACAGATGAACTGATTCAAAAGGGAATTCCTGTTGTTATTGGTCACCAAAGAGAGAACATTGAAGGGGCGCACTGTGTTATCCGTAGCGCTGCCGCCCATAATGACAACCCGGAAATTGCTGCAGCTCGTAGCAGCGGTATTCCGGTATTTGAGCGCGCTCAGGCTTGGGGTGTAATTATGCAGGCATACAAAAATGCTGTTTGTATTTCCGGAACCCACGGAAAAACCACAACCACCTCTATGGTCACTCATATTTTGATGGAAGCGAACTGGGATCCTACGGTTATGATTGGTGGGCATTTACCGCTTTTGAAGGCAGGACACCGTGTAGGTGAAGGTGATACAATTTTGCTGGAAAGTTGCGAGTATTTTGATTCTTTCCTAAATTTCTTCCCCACACTGGCGGTTATTTTGAATATTGAAGCAGACCATTTGGACTATTTCAAGGATCTGCAGGATGTTGAAAAATCTTTCCGTCAGTTTGCAATGCTTTCTACAAACGGTATTCTTGCTAACGGTGATGATCCCCACGTTACGGAAACGCTTCAAGGCCTTTCTTACATCAGTTTCGGCCTAAATGAGAATAACTGTGTCCATGGCACGAATATCTGCCCGGACTGGCGGCATTTGGATGTTGTATGCGATGGAAAGTTCTATTGCCATTTAGACCTGAATGTTTTAGGAAAACATAATGCAATGAATGCCCTTGCAGCGGCAGGTACGGCATGGATGCTGGGCATACCCGGTGAAGCAGTAACCCACGGCCTTGCATCATTCTCCGGTGCACAACGGCGCATGCAGTTTAAGGGTAAGTATAACGGAGCAGACGTGTATGATGATTATGCTCATCACCCGGATGAACTGGCGGCTACGATCGATGCCATTCATTCAATGGACTATCGGCGTATCATATTGGCGTTTCAACCCCATACTTATACACGGACAAAAGCACTGTTTGGCGACTTTGTACGGGAGTTAAAGCGAGTGGATATTGCTGCAATTGCAGAAATCTATGCGGCAAGAGAGCAAAATACCGTAGGAATTTCATCAAAAGACTTGGTAGCAGAAATTCCCGGTTCTGTTTATTGCAAAACACTTCCTGATGTTACCGATTATCTTCGGGAAACTGCCCGGGAGGGAGATGTCATTCTCACGGTCGGCGCCGGTGATATTTTCCGTGCCGGTGAAGCGCTTTTGCAGGAATGAAAAGTGAGGGTTTTATATGAAGAAGCATAATGTATGCGTGCTGTTTGGTGGAATCAGTCCGGAACACGAAGTTTCCCTGCGTTCTGCCGAATCGGTACTGAACAATATGGATCCTGAGAAATATAATATTTTTCCAGTGGGCATTACCACTTCCGGTGACTGGGTGTTGTATGGCGGTAAGGATTATTCCCAACTGCCCAGCGGTCAATGGCTGAACCATCCCGGTAACCGCCGTGCGGCGATTTCTCCGGTACGCGGTCAGGGACTGTTAAATTTTGAGGGTGACTGTGTTGTGCGGGAAATGATTGATGTTGTGTTTCCGGTTCTTCACGGCGAAAACGGAGAAGACGGCGCTATGCAGGGACTTCTGCAGATGGCAGGTATTCCTTATGTAGGACCGCATGTGGCCGCATCTGCCGTATCCATGGATAAAACATTAACAAAACTGGTAGTAGACAACGCGGGAATCCGTCAAGCGCATTGGCAGTTGGTCCGCAACAGTGAACTGCACACACGAATGGATAATATCATTGAAAATATTGAAAAGCAGTTTTCTTATCCAGTATTTGTAAAGCCTGCTGGCACCGGTTCTTCTGTTGGCGTATCGAAAGCCAGTGACCGCCAAATGCTCCGAGAGGCTTTGATGCAGGCAGGCACATTCGATGAAAAGATTCTTGTGGAAGA
>JAZOXE010000200.1:0-4884 GCA_045659525.1 Faecousia sp.
CCACTTTTACATAGGGGGCTGTCAGTTCCAACAAAATGTTCAGTCTTGCCACAGCGCGGCTGGTGGGAATATCATATTGTTCCCGCCGAGTGGCCACTGCCTCTTCTGCCCTGGCCGTCACAATTTCTGCTTCCACGTCTAACTGGGGCAGAATCTGGGACAGCCAGTTCATACGTTTTCCCAGAGAATCCAGCAGTGTCAACTCCACTTCCGGACAAGCAATTTTTACCGGAACGCCGGGAAATCCGGCGCCACAACCTACGTCAATCATCTTTTTGCCCCGGAAATCTTCCAGTGTCAAAAGGGTTAAACTGTCCAAAAGGTGGAGATTTGCCACCTGCTCCGGTTGGGTGATTGCCGTAAGGTTCATAACCTTATTTTGTTCCACCACTGCCTGGGCAAAATCGCACAGTTTTCTTAAAACCCTATCCTCCGCAGAGAGGTTCAGAGTGGGAAGTCCCGCTTTCAGTGTTTGGTACATTCTCCCGGTTTACTCCTCTGTTTTTACGTTAGGCAGCCCTGACAAATCCACTTGGGTTTCATCCATGGGGTCAAACATCTTATCTTCTTCCAAGTGCAAAGGAAGTTCAACTTTCTGCACATGCCAATTTACCAGTAAATCTGCCACATTACTTCTTACTGGCGCGCCCTCTTCGTTTGATGACTTACTATAAGCCATATCATCCCGGGCGGCGAAAGAATTGTCATAGTGGTCAATATCCCAGCGCAATTTACTGCTTTCCGTCTGACGGAAACGGCTTGCGCCACTGGGCAGGGTTTCCAATTCCTGATAGCAGAATCGGTAAGCCATCAAATATCCGGAATATTGGAATTCCAGGGATTCATTGGCTTGGCAGGCCAAAAATGCCGCAACTGCCGCATCCTGATCGTTGGCAATGCTAATCCGCTTTGCCATCATCCGGCACATCACAAAAGGCAGTCCCACATCCGGTACTCTGGGGTTTACCGCCGCCTCACCGGTCAGCGGTATCATAACGCCGGCATTGCCGAACAGAGAATTGAGCAGAGGGAATCCCAACTTCTTAACCGGCAGTGTTGTGCCTGCAAAAGTAGAGATATGTTCCTCATAAGTGAGGGTTCTAAAGCCATCACCGGCCTGATTGGCTAACGTTTTAAAATCGGAGAACTGAACATTCCCCTTTCCGTCACGGCTGACTTGCCCTGCCAATTCGTTGGCTTTATCTTGGAAGTACTTGGTCGCCGCCTCCAGTTCGCTGACGGAATATTCCTTTGCCTGAATCCGGATATCATCGGAAAGCGGTCCGGAATAGCGGTTAAGTCCATAAACAACTACATTGGCAAGATTCAGCATCATAACCGCTGCCAGCACCCAGCCAATCCAAGCAATGGGATTGCGCTTACGCCATACCGCATACGCAATCGCCACAATCAGCGCCAAAACGCCCAGCACGGTGATTGTCTGACCGATACATCCGGAAATAGCCGCATTTCGGTTTGCCAAATATTCCATAATCATCCGGGAGACATAGGGATAAATCATATCCACCAGTACCCAGTGGGAAGATGCAAATGCCGTCAGCGCAACAGTACACACAAGCACTGCCACCGCCACTAAGTATCCTCTCCAGTATTTCAAAGGAAACGCCTCCTTACATAAGTCGGGTAAAATTTATCTGTCATTTTGCAGATTATAAAATGGTATAATATAGTATAGCACATTTTTCCTCGCTTGTCTGCCCCTATTTTCGATTTTTTATTAAAACCGCTGTTCTTTTCTTAAAATTGGAAAATTTTTATTCCTTTCTATTGACAAAACCGTTTTTTTCCAGTATGATATTTGGGCAGTTAGCGGTTGCTAACTCTTTTTTGGAAAAGGCAGTTAGCCGAAGGTAACTGTTGGAAAGTATAGGTGATTAATATGAATCTAACCACAGCAACGTCGGGAAAAGAATATTTGATTCAAAGAATTGACACAGAAGATGAAGAGTTAAATGCTTTTCTCTTTTCTTTGGGTTGTTATAGCGGTGAACCGATCACTGTGGTTTCTCACCGAAAAAGCGGCTGCATTGTGTCTATCAAGGACGGTCGCTACAGCATTGACAACCAACTGGCCAAAGCGATTTTAATTGGGTAAATAGTTCAAATAGTGAGCCGCTTATCTTTTGCCAATTAGTTAGCATATGCTAACTAAGGGCGGCATTACATTATATTCAGGAGGAAGCAATATGCGAATCGCCTTAACTGGCAACCCCAACAGTGGAAAAACTACAATGTATAACGCCCTTACCGGTCGCAACGAACAAGTAGGCAACTGGGCAGGGGTTACTGTAGAGAAGAAGATGAGTCCCATTAAACGGCAATTTTATACCGGTGAGGAAGAACTGATTGCCGTAGACCTGCCCGGGGCGTACTCTCTCTCTCCTTTCACATCGGAAGAGAGCATAACCCGTCGTTACATAATCGACGAAAAACCCGATGTTATCATTAACATTGTAGATGCTACCAATTTAAGCCGAAGTCTGTTTTTTACCACACAACTTTTGGAATTGGGAATTCCGGTTGTGGTCGCACTGAACAAATCCGATGTTAACGAGAAAATACGCACGGTAATTGATACCGCTTCCCTCTCGCTGTTTCTAAAATGCCCGGTAGTAGAAACGGTTTCCAATGCCTCCGTAGAAAACGGTCTGCAGAAACTAATCGATACTGCGTTGGGTATTTCGGGAAAAGGGCAAATTGCTCCCTATACCCAAGGGCAGTTGGACAGTTCCAAAAAATCTGCGGTGGAAAATGCGGACCGAAAACGTTTTGCCTTTGTCAATAAAATCGTTACCAAGGTAGAAAAACGAAAAGTACTGACACGGCAAAAAAATTATCAGGATACCATCGATGCCATTCTCACCAATAAGTGGGCGGGTATCCCGATTTTCGCAGTGGTTATGTTTTTGGTGTTCCAAATTTCTCAAACTTGGGTAGGCCCTCTGATTGCCGAAGGCTACACCTTTACCGACGGCCGAACCATCCCCGGATTGGTAACACTCATTGCAATGTTTAGCGATTGGGTGAAAGAACTGCTTGTAAATGCGCCGCCCTTGCTGACTGCCTTGCTGGCTGACGGCATCATTGGCGGTGTGGGCGCCGTGGTGGGCTTTCTGCCACTGGTTATGGTTATGTATTTCCTGATTGCACTTTTGGAAGACTGCGGCTATATGTCCCGGGTATCCGTTGTGCTGGACCCGATTTTCAAAAAGGTAGGGTTAAGCGGAAAGTCCGTTATCCCCTTTGTGGTGGGAATTGGCTGTTCTGTCCCCGGAATTATGGCATCGAGAACCATTCGCAATGAGCGGGAGCGCAGAGCCACCGCGATGCTCACACCGTTTATGCCCTGCGGCGCCAAAATCCCGGTAATCTCTCTGTTTGCCGGCGCGTTTTTTGATAATGCCGGTTGGGTAAGCGCATTGATGTATTTTGCCGGTATCCTACTTATTTTCTTTGGGGCTTTGCTGGTAAATAAAATTGCCGGAAACAAACCGAAGAAATCCTATTTCATTATTGAACTTCCTGCATACAAACTTCCCTCTGTGAAACGGGCTGCGCTGTCAATGCTCTCCCGGGGTTGGGCTTATGTTGTCAAAGCCACCACCATCATTTTGCTATGCAATACCGCAGTGCAACTGATGCAGTCCTTTGACTGGCATTTTCAAATTGCGGAAACTGCCGACCAATCCATTTTGGCATCCATTGCCGGACCTTTCGCCTATTTGCTACTTCCCATTGTGGGCGTTCTGTCTTGGGAACTGGCCGCCGCCGCTATTACCGGTATGATTGCCAAAGAAAACGTGGTTGGTACATTAGCAGTTTGCTTTGTGGGCCTTGAAAATCTGATTGATACAGAAGAACTCTCTATGCTGGAAGGTTCTGGCGCAAATGTTGCCGGTATTTTGGCAATTACCAAAGTTGCCGCCCTTGCCTATTTGATGTTTAATTTGTACTCTCCCCCCTGCTTTGCCGCCATCGGCGCAATGTCCAGCGAAATGAAAAGCAGAAAATGGCTCTGGGCAGGTATCGGCCTGCAATTCGGCGTCGGCTACACCATTGGCTATCTGGTTTATACCGCAGGTACCATTCTCACGGGAAATGTCCTTTCTCCGATTCCTGCCGTTTTGGGCGGTATTGCCGTTCTTTGCTTTATTGCTCTTATTGCGGTTTTGGCGCAGCGGGCAGAAAAATCCGCAAACGTCCTATGTGCCACGAAATAATAAGGAGGAATTTATGGAAACAGTTATCGCCTCTGTTGTCGTTTTGCTGATTGTAGGTCTTGCCGCTTTTTATGTGGCGCGGTCAAAAAAACAGGGCAAAAAATGTATCGGTTGCCCTGAAAACTGCTCCGGAGAATGCCACTGTTGCAGTCATAACGACATAGATTTCCAATAGTGTTTCTTTTGCTTATAAAAAACGCCGGGATTTGGGCATTACTTCCTTATGAAGTGTTGCCCTTCTCCCGGCGTTTTTTTCTATTGGAATCGATTAATCTTCTTTGCCCTTTACCAACATAACGTTAGTAATAATACCAAGGATCAATGCGCAAGCAATAGATGTCAGAGTTACCTTACCGAAGGAAAGAGACAGACCGCCGATGCCGGTGATCAGGATTACAGCAACTACGAACAGGTTCTTGCTGGCGCCCAAGTCTACCTTCTGAATCATCTTCAAACCGGAAACCGCGATGAAGCCGTACAGAGTGATGCAAACACCGCCCATAACGCAGTTGGGAATGGAAGCAAGGAATGTAACGAAGGGTCCGAAGAAGGAAATTACAATACACATAATGGCCGCTGTAGTGATGGTCACAACAGAAGCATTTCTGGTGATGGCCACGCAGCCAACAGATTCGCCGTAAGT
>JAZOXE010000201.1:0-10101 GCA_045659525.1 Faecousia sp.
CTTGGAACAGAAATAGATGTAGCCACCAGTGTTTGCACTGGTGGCAGGCACTGTCCACCGGACCGTTCCACTGCTATGGGTGCGAGGCCCTTCCTCTTTGCATAAATAAAAGGAGGAGGGAGTGGATCATTCACTCCGTCTTTTATTTATGCAAAGAGGAAGGGCCTCGCACCCATAGCAGTGGAACTGTCCGGTGGACAGTTCCTGCCACCAGTGCAAACACTGGTGGCTACATCTATTTCTGTTCCAAGGGACAGAAATGCATATCGAGTCCCTTCCGACATACACTCTCTCAAACTCACAATAGTTCCTGATTATAAACCGCTCTGACACCGCCCACAAACTTGGGCCGCGTCCGGGCTGCCACAACCATGGCTTGCCCAATCCGTTTTTGCTGCAATCTGACGGGAACTGCAACTTTCTTTAGATGCATACCAATCAGTGTTAATCCAATATCCAATCCAGCATCTGCCTTTATTTCTTCAACAGCAATAGGATCAGAGAATTCGGCATAAGCCTGGGTTGCCAGTGATCCGCCCGCCTTGGGTTGTGGAACTACATTGACCGGCTCGGCAAAAGGTACCGCCGCTCTCTCAATAATAATTGCCCGGTTCAGATGCTCACAGCATTGAATTGCCAGGAATAAACCTTTGCTTTGCGTGTAATCGTAGAGCGCCGCAAATATCTGTGCGGCTACCTCGGGGTTTGAATTAGAGCCAATTTGCGCTCCCATAACCTCACTGGTAGAACAACCAACTACGACAATATTGCCTGTTTTCAGTTTTGCCTTTTCACAAAGTTGGGAAATTGCACACTGCGTCTGCTCATAGATTGAAGAAGCCATATTCTCTCCTCCTATTAAGTAATTCTTTTGGTTTTTTCAAAAATTTTCATCAATATAATACCGATCACAACACCTGCAATACCTTGTACTGCGTTGGCAGGAATATTCACAACTGCAGGTCCAAATCCGTACAGAATTCCGGCAAACAAGAAATAGCCAACAAGCATAACAATTTCTGCAGCAATGCCGCTGATAATTTTGGAAGCAAGGTTGCTACACTTGTCTTTCAACAACTTGTATCCGTAGAATGCAACAAGTGACATTAGACCTTTAATCAAAAATGTTGCTGGTCCATAAATCACATATCCGGAAAGAATATCGGCCAGCGCCGAGCCCAAACCGGCCGCCAAAAAGCCCCACATTGGAGAAAGCAGCCACCCGGACAACAGCACAATACAATCGCCAAGATTTATGTATCCCTTCAGCGGTGATGGAATTTTAATAATCATTGTTGCCACGCAGGCAAGGGCTGCCATTAATGCGGCCATTACAAGTTTCTTCGTTTTTGTGTTCACTTTATGATTCTCCTTTACAAATTGTTAATGATAGTTTATAGTATATCTGAATATATGACAATCGCCAAATAAGGAGAATTTTATATAGCCAGATGAAATATGTCATTAATAAAGCGCACCGGCCGGTGTATCTGCAACTTTATCATTTGATACGCGATGATATTCTTGCTGAAAACTACCCATTAGGTACAAAACTGCCATCCAAACGCGTTCTGGCGGAAGAGACCGGTGTCAGCACCATCACCGTGGAACACGCCTATGAACTGCTTTGCCAGGAAGGATATGTGGAAGCCAGAGAGCGCAGCGGCTTTATCGTTATCTTTCGCAAGTCTGATGGATTTGCCGCGTGCAGCCCACTCCCTCCGAAACCCCTGCAAGCCCAAGTTGAGCAGACAATTGCTGATTTTCCTCTGTCCGTACTCAGCAAAACTATGCGAAAGGTACTGACTGAACACGGAGATCTTCTCCTGGAAAAATCACCCAACTGCGGATGTGTTGCGCTGCGAACAGCAATACAGCAATACCTTGCGAGAAATCGGGGGATTCAGGTAGACGCAAAGCAAATCATTGTCGGCGCAGGATCAGAATACCTGTACGGACTCATCATTGAACTGCTGGGCCGAAACCGGATCTATGGGATAGAGACCCCATCCTATAAGAAAATCGAACAGGTATACCAAGCCACTGAAATCACTTACGAGTCTTTACCTCTGACTAATTCCGGCATTGACAGCAACGCCCTGGCAAAAACAAAAGCCGATGTGCTTCACACCACACCGTACCGCAGTTATCCCAGCGGTGTTACGGCATCGGCCTCAAAGCGTCACGAGTATATCCGGTGGTCAGAGAAAGGCGATCGGTATATCATTGAGGACGATTTTGAGTCAGAGTTCTCGGTTTCCACCAAGCCTGCTGAAACTCTCTTTTCATTATCAAAAACGAACCGCGTAATCTACTTAAACACCTTTTCAAAGACAATTTCTCCTTCTCTGCGCATTGGCTATATGGTACTGCCAAAAGATCTTGTAAAAAGTTTTGATATGGTTTTGGGATTTTATTCCTGCACTGTTCCTACCTTTATGCAATATGTTCTTGCAGAACTGCTCAACAACGGTGACTTTGAACGACATATTAACCGCATCAGGAGAAAAAAGCGAAAAGAACTTCTGCAGCAAAAATGAGGTGAGGTGTGTCTTGTAGACGGTCAAAGTATAATTATCTAACCGCAGAAACCATTGATGATCCTTACTTTTCTCAAAAGTCCTATAAGAACAATCGCACCAAATAAATGAGGGGATCCCCGAGAGGTATCCCCTCATTTATTTGGCGCACCGGAAGGGACTCAAATGTTGTAAATTACCCAAAATTCCTCTATTACATTCGTTCTTGAAAATATGGGAAAGTTAAGGTATAATAACAAAAAAATTTGGAGGAGCGGAAATGGGAAAATATCAGATTGCCGGACTTACGGTAGACTTTCAAAATCAATATTCCCATCTGGAAATGCTCTGCAAAGATTATCTCTGTCAGGACAATTCCCTGCCGGAAATTACCATCCGGGTTTCTCAAGAGGAGATTGAAAAGGAAAACACCCTATCTCAAGGGCAATTTCCCCCGGGATATTTAGAGAGCATTTGCGCCTATCGCCGTTTCTGTTTGGAAATGCTGAAGTTTGACGGTATGTTTTTTCACAGCGCTGTCATTCAGGTTAACGGAAAAGGTATTGCCTTTTCCGCAGTCAGCGGCACCGGAAAAACGACCCACCTGCGTCTATGGCAAGAAATGCTGGGAGAAGAACTGACCATTGTAAACGGGGACAAACCCATTGTGCGGTATGAAGACGGAATCCCCTACGCCTACGGCACGCCCTGGGCCGGCAAAGAGAATCTGCACACCAACACGAAAACGCCGCTGACGGATATTTGTTTTTTGGAGCGCAGTGCCCACAACTTCGTAGAGCCCTTACAACCCGGGGACTGTATTGCCCCATTTATGCAACAAATTGTACGCCCAAACACCCCCTTTGCCGCTATGAAAACTTTAGAACTGGCGGACAAACTATTAAAGGACTGCCGTCTGTGGCGGTTGGGCTGCAATATGGAAATCGATGCGGCGCAAACCGCATACACCGCTATCTTTGGAACATAAAGGAGAATCTAAAATGTCAGAAAAGAAAAAGGAACTGATTCGCGCAGTAAAATTCACACTTTTGTCCATTAGCGCCGGCATTATTCAAACCCTTTCTTTCACCTTAATGAACGAACTGTTTCACTGGAATTACTGGGTTTGCTACTTAATTGCTTTAACCCTTTCCGTTGTTTGGAACTTTACACTAAATCGGAAGTTTACGTTCCACTCCGCCAACAACATCCCCATTGCCATGCTAAAAGTTGCCGCTTTCTATGTGGTGTTCACTCCCCTGTCCACTTGGGGCGGCAGCGCATTGGAAGCCATCGGCTGGAACGAGTATTTGGTTTTGGTTGTATCCATGCTTACAAATTTTGTGCTGGAATATCTGTATAACCGTCTTTACGTCTTCCGGGACAGCATCGACTCTGCCCTGAAAGAAAAAGAAAAAACCGTATAATGATAAGAAAGAACCGCCATTCAGATTTGAATGGCGGTTTTTATCATTTTAGTTTGCCACGATCGCCATAAAGATGACATCCCGATACACGCCGTCCAATTTAACCATATCTCGGAATAACCCCTCTCTCTGAAAGCCTGCCTTCTCGTAAGACCGGTATGCGCCATCATTGCCAGCTAAAACTCTCAAAGAAATTCTGTGCAGTCCCAGATAATCCAATCCGAATTTAACGAACAACTGCGCCGTTTCCGATCCCAGACCACGCCCTCTTGCCGCGGCTTCGCCGATAAAGATACCATATTCCGCACTGCCGTGCTCCGGCTCCAGATCCCGATAATAAACCGAGCCCACCGGGCAAGCGGACGCAGCATCTTCAATGATGTACTGCACCACTTGCCCTGTCTGCACTCTGGTTTTCATCCACGTTTCGTGCACCGGCCTTGTCATTTCACCCCGATAAATAAAATTCTGCTTTACCTCCGGTGAATTGCGCCATTTTACGATCAAATCAGTATCCGCCATTGTAATGGGTCGCAGGTTGACCTTATGACCTGTGATAGTGGGCAAAGCGGCAGGATCAAACGCTCTCATAGAAATCCCTCACTGCCTTTATTACTGCATTGCGGTCTGCATCTGTGAGACCATAGTACAGAGGCAAGCGCACCAAGCAGTCGCTTTCTGCAGTGGTGTAAACATCATCACCGTGGAATCGGCCGAACTTCAGTCCAGCAGGAGCGGAGTGAAGGGGCACATAGTGGAACACCGCCAAAATATCACGTTCCTTCAAGAAGTTGATCAACGCCGTCCGCTGTGCAAGAGAATCACACTTCAGATAGAACATATGCGCGTTGTGCGCACATCCCTCCGGGATGGTGGGCAATGTTACCTTTCCGGCAGCCTGCAGCGGCGCAAAGGCCTCGCGGTACGCATTCCAGCTTTCCAGACGGTCATTATTGATCACATCCGCCTGTAGCAGCTGCGGCCACAAATAGGCAGCATTCAGCTCGCTGGGCAGATAGCTGTCGCCAAAATCCACCCAGGTATATTTATCCACTTGTCCTCTAAAGAATTTTGCCCGGTTTGTGCCTTTTTCCCGCAAAATTTCCGCCCGCTCGTTATAAGCAGGATTGTTGATTACCAATGCGCCGCCTTCGCCCATAGAATAATTCTTAGTCTCGTGGAAAGAATAGCAGCCGAAATCGCCGATGGTACCCAATGCCTTTCCTTTATAGGAACTCATAACGCCCTGAGCAGCATCCTCGATCACTACCAAATTATGGCGCCGGGCTATATCCATAATCGTGTCCATCTCACAGGCAACACCTGCATAATGGACCACCATAATTGCTTTGGTTTTATCCGTAATCGCCGCTTCGATTTTTGTCTCATCAATATTCATCGTATCCGGGCGAATGTCTACAAACACCAGCTTTGCGCCACCCAAAACGATAGATGTAGCGGTGCTGGAGAAAGTAAAGCTGGGCAAAATCACTTCGTCGCCGGGTTGGAAGTCGCACAGCAATGTGGCCATATCCAATGCGGTTGTGCCACTGGTGGTCAGAAGCACTTTTTGTGCATTGAACCGCTTTTCCAGCCACTCATTACACATTTTGGTATAATTGCCATCACCGCAAATCTTCTTGCTTTGGATAGCCTGCTCAATATGATGCAGTTCCTCCCCTGTGCGAGGGGGTACATTAAAAGGAATCATAGTATCATTCTCCTCTTCGAAGTATATGTCTTAAAGTTTTGATCTTGCGAACACAAGTAGCCTGTAAAAACAAAAGTGGGAAATCCGAACGCAAGGGTTTATTTCTTTGTGCCGCGATTGCTCTGCGAACCGTTTGATGATAACGAAAGCGTCTATCGTATTCCGCGCGAAAATCTTCTGTATCGATCTTATCCAGCGAAAAACTGAATTCCGTCTCACCGGAACAAAGCAGCCGTTGCAGATTCGTTTCAAATCTCCGCTCCGTAATAACGCAGCCATCCAGGCGTGCTTCCCGTTCTTTCAGATACGCCGGGTCTGTCAGCAGGCGGTCTGCATCATCCAAAAGATCTTCCATCGTATCGTATTCAATCCCTATACTAGCCTGGTTAAATAGCAAGCCATCTGCATCGTGACCATGTTTTAATGTCAGCGGCAGTTTGCCTGCAGCCGCGGCATAATGCATCATCAAGCCGCCAAACATAGGATAGGTGTTCAAATAAATATCGCTGTTTTTCATCACTTGGTACAGATCTTTTCTTTCCGCTATATGGTACACCCTCTCCGGGAAGTACTGCGCCAACTGCTTTAACTGGATATCATCACCAAAGCCGGCATACAAGAATATAACATCCGGATGTTTCTCCAGCAAGGCTCCTGCAATTTTATAGTAGGTATTATTCTTGTCCCCCAGGGTTTTGTATAACGCGCCGCCGCTGAATATCACCTTGCGATCGGTGGCATCAAAGGGAAAACCTTGAAATTCTGCATTAAAATCAATGGTCGGATAGTACGGAAGCATTACGATTTTTTCCTTCGGAACATTCCGGTAGTGAAACGCAATCTTCGCGCCTACATCACGCAGGGCCACACAGTAATCAAAAGCATGAATCCCAAGCCAAAACGCGTGGTCTGTTAAATCTATTTGATACCGCGTGACCGTGCCGGAGAAGTGCGCAAATGCAACGGCAGCAGATACATCATTGGGTGATGTGTAGAAAAATGCGTGCTGCGGCGTATACTGCACAAATGCATCACAAATCTGCGCGGCCCAGTGCAGATAACTCTTTTTCGTGTCAATATAATTCCAGACGACCGGATAACCTTCTACCGCTTTGCGAATATTCGGTTGCTTATCGATCGCCTGCTCGGTGGTAACATAGATCACCCGGTAGCCGATACGGGTAAGCGCCTTGAGAAAAATCAAAGCCAGACCCCGGGTATCCAAGCCAAAACCATCGTAAAAAAGAACCGTTTTCGGGTCTGTTTCAAAATGCTTGCTAACCCCTTTCAGGGCACTTGCTTCAATGGTCAGCAACTGCTGTTCGAATGTATCATCCGTATATGTTTGATTGTGGGCATATAAAATGTTACCGCCGGCAGCAACTGCAGTCAACGCTTTCTCATAATCCTTATTTTGAATCGCGTTGTGGGCAATACGCTGCAGCTTTTGGATAATCGCAATGCTGTCATTTGCCATTTTATTGCCCTCCTTTGCCAAATTTTCTTTTCAGTCCTCGTATTATAGGAGCCACCATTTCATAACGGCACGCTACAAGGATCCCCGCATAACACGCG
Source organism: Faecousia sp. (assembly GCA_045659525.1). Taxonomy (GTDB): domain Bacteria; phylum Bacillota; class Clostridia; order Oscillospirales; family Oscillospiraceae; genus Faecousia. Next base: position 7,233 of record JAZOXE010000201.1, read on the forward strand.
CCACTTAATACTACCGAAACAATAGATCGTGCCCACAGATCCAATTCTAACAACCGGACCAAAACGCACACAACAACGATCGCAGCCGAGCCTAAAAGCGGCGGTGCAGATAGCTTCCACAAACTCCCCAATTGAATTTCCTTTTCTACCCTTGGCAGCAATATAATGAAAATCACGCCGGTAGAAACAGCCGTAGCAATTGCTGCACCGTAAATACCCAATGTGGGAATCATTATGGCGTTAAGCACCACATTGACAATCGCAGCAGTACAGCAGGCGACGAAAAAGTACTTTTCCCGAGCAGAAGGAAGCATAATGATATTTCCTATAAAGCCTCCACCCACCAAAGAGAAGAATAATGCAATCGTCAAAATCCGCAGTGCCGGTGCGGCTGCGCTGTAAAGAGCACCGCCGACAATTTGCACCGCCTCGTCTGCCAGCATATTTAGTCCGGCAACACACGGCAATCCCAAGGCCAGGGAGAATCCCAGGATTTTTCTCAGCAAGGGATTAATTTTGTCATATTCGCGGTTGGCATAATACAGGGACAGGCGGGGCATCACGACCCATAAAATAGAGGTTACAACCTGGCTGATGATGTTGTATATCTTTACAGCTGTACTGTACAAGCCTACTTCCCAGTCACCGTGAAACAATCCCAGTATCGTGACATCCGCATTGGTAAAAATGATCTGCGATAGCTGCATAGCAAACAACAACAAAACCGGCGGAAGATGGCGCTTGATTTGCATGTGCAGCGTAAATCTCACACGACAGAACTTCTTACGGTAGAATATATTAATAAAGTTTGCGCCACTGGAAGAAATCACTGTGATCAGCGCATAATACACATAATCATCCGGTGATCTTACCAGCAGGAACATCAGCAGCAATGACAGGATTTGAAATCCTACAGTACGAAGTGTAATGAACTGAAAATCCTCCATAGCGGAATTCAGCCAGTCCGTTCCTAATGCAGTGAACATAATTGCTGTACTCTGCACAACAATCAATGCTCTGTAATTATCCAGAGGGCGCGCAAAAAGCATTGTAAACCCCAGCAGTACATAGGAAATCAGAGCGGTCATTATGTTCAGGGACATAAGTTCACTTGCAACTTTCCCCAATTTTTCCTTATCTTCCCGTACCCTGGAGCACTCACGGATCGCATAAGTTGCCAGTCCCAACGATGCCAGCAAGGAGAAATAGCTGACTATGGAATGGGCAAAATTGACCTTTCCGATACCCTCCGGCAACAGCATTCTGGACGCATAAGGAAAAGAAATCAGTGGAAACAAGATCGCCGTCACCGATTTGATGATGCTGTAAATCGTATTTACTTTAATATTTGACTTTTTCATATAACTCCTTGAGGCGGAACATCTGTGCCAATCATCGTTCTGAATCCTTTCGCGGTAGCCACGAAAGTTGATTTTCTTCTGTTAAGGGCTCGCGCAGTCGCGCATAATTTGCCTGTATCAAGGCATCATCCAGCCGGGAGAAATCGACCTGCAATAATTTTTCAACCAGTTCCGGCGTAAAACGGTATTTTAACACACGCGCCGGAACGCCACCCACGACCGCATACGGGGCAACATCCTTTGTTACCAGTGCATTCGCACCAATCACCGCTCCCTGCCCGATATGCACGCCGGATAGAATCGTTGCGCCAAAGCCGATCCAAACATCATCCCCGACCACGATATCCCCTTTGGAAGAGGCCTCCGGTCCGCTGTTAAGGCAGTGGGCTCGAAAAGGGTAGGTGCTAATGCGATCAATTTCGTGTTCCACACATAGAAGAAATTTGACATTTTCCGCAATGGAACAGTAATTGCCAATATATAAGTGACTCCCCTTATTTGCCATCATTACATCAATGGTGCCGTAGGTTTTCTCTCCCACGTGGACATAAGCGCTGTCAAACACCTCGCGGACTGTTGTAAGATTGTGACTGTTTTCCCTGCGCCACGCCTTTTTAAATTTTCGCTTTGCAAGGCGTCTCTTGATCGCTTTGATTATTATCATTTCATACTCCTAAACGGAAAATATCAAAACTGGAAAGTATCCGCAAGGCCCAGCCATTTCTGGTCCTTATCGGACAGATTCAGCGGTGTTCCGTCAGAAAGCGTGTAGCCTTCTGCGCTGGCAGATCCGGTATAATTACCCACCACCTCGGGCCATTGGACTCCGATAGCAGGGTCATTCCAAGCCAAACCGCCTTCGTCGTTGGCGTGATAAAAATCATCGCATTTATAGCAGAATTCTGCCGTTTCCGACAGCACCAAGAAACCGTGGGCAAAACCCTTGGGAATCAAAAACTGCTTCTTGTTTTCTTCCGTCAGCAGTACGCCATACCACTTCCCGTATGTTTCAGAGCCGGAACGCAAATCCACAGACACATCAAAGACGCTTCCCTTGATTACCCGGACAAGTTTGGTTTGCGGATACTGTTTCTGAAAATGCAATCCCCGAAGAACACCCTTTACGCTCATAGATTGATTGTCCTGAACAAACTCCGTATCAATGCCCGCTTCCTTCATATCCCGCAGGCTATAAGTTTCCATAAAGTAGCCACGGTTATCACCGTGAACCGCAGGCGTAATTACACTAAGGCCCTCAATGCCACCTACATTTTTCTCTACTGTAATCTGTCCCATAATCTCTGTCTCCTTTTATTGATATTCGCCGTGGCGGTTCTGCAAAAAATGCCAATAACCTTTACACGCATACCGAATTTTTTTCACGGTTTTATCTTCCTGGAAGCAAATCAGTAAATCCCGCAACAAATTCACAAAAGATTTTACCTGCACCGTTCCCTCCGTCATATATTTTCTGTTAAAATACCCCAAATCCCGAACCATATAGTAAT
>JAZOXE010000202.1:0-3529 GCA_045659525.1 Faecousia sp.
GTTATCAACTTAACGGTTTGGGGTTTCTTTGCCAGTCGGTCATAGGTCAAAGAAGCCCCAAAGACAAGCAAACCGAAGGTGTCGGCGTACATTGGTACGTAAATCCTTCGGTTTGCGCAGTAAGTCAAAATACATTGCGCAGCAAGAAAACCAATTGTCTGTTTAATAAGCCTACAAGGTTATTATAATAAAAATCTCGTTCGGCAGTAAAGCCCAAATATTCAAATTGTGTTTTGACGGTTTGGGGTTTCTTTGCCCTATGAAAGCCAAAAGCCGCAGGATTACCTGCGGCTTTTGACTAAAAGAGGAGAGGAAAAATGAAAAAGAAGACAAATATGAAACATAGTACCTATATCATAACTTGAAATTGTGAAAAAAATAAGCGGTTAAATTTTAAGATTGTATTAAGTTTATGAATAATTGCATAAAATTTCCCATTACTTTACTTTTTGGCCTTTCTTTGCTATAATAGCACAAAAAATTAGGAGCGTTGGTATGCTGGATAAATTAGCGGCGGTGGCGAACCGCTTTGAAGAACTGTGCGCCAAATCCGAGCAACCGGATTTTTATGAAAACCCCAAAAAAGCGGCAGCGCTTTTGCGGGAGAGAAATGAATTGGAACCGATCATTACGGCGTACCATGCCTACCGCAAAGCGGAAAGCGATATGCTGGAAGCGGAAGAACTGATGGCTGACCCGGAACTGAAAGAACTGTGCCAGCAAACCTATCAGGAAGCAAAGGCGCAAAAGGAAGAACTGGCAGAAACGTTGCGGGTGTTGCTCCTGCCGAAAGACCCCAATGATGACAAGAACGTGATCGTGGAAATCCGGGGCGGTGTAGGCGGAGAAGAGAGCGCGCTTTTTGCCCACAGTCTGTTCCGGATGTACAGCATGTACGCGGCGCAAAAGGGCTGGAACGTGGAACTGATGAACTACAATGAAACGGAACTGGGCGGCGTAAAAGAAGCGGACTTTGTGATTAACGGCCGGGGCGCTTATTCTCGGCTGAAATATGAATCCGGCGTACACCGGGTGCAACGGGTACCGGAGACCGAGTCCGGCGGACGTGTACACACTTCTACGGCTACGGTGGCAGTACTACCGGAAATGGAAGAAGTGGACGTTCAGATTAACCCGGCGGACGTGGAAATGCAGGTTTACCGAGCCAGTGGTGCCGGCGGTCAGCACGTTAACAAAACCAGTTCTGCCGTGCGGCTTATCCATGAGCCCAGCGGAATTGGGGGTGCCTGCCAGGAAGAACGCAGTCAGGTGCAAAACCGGGAAAAATGTATGCGGATGCTGGCATCCAAACTCTATGAAATTGAGCAGGAAAAGCAGGATAGCCAACTGACCGGTATGCGCCGCAGTCAAGTGGGCACCGGTATGCGCAACGAGAGAATCCGTACCTACAACTTCCCCCAGGGGCGGGTGACGGATCACCGCATTGGACTGACCATATATAAAATCGACCAATTTATGGACGGTAGCCTTGATGAAGTGATTGATGCGCTGGCAACGGCTGACCAAGCGGAAAAACTGAAAAATTCCCAATAAAGGAGAAAATATGGAATTTATCACCACATCACCGGAGGAGACAGAAAAGGTTGCCCAGGCGTTGGGCAAATGCCTTACCCCCGGTACGGTTTTGGCTTTTTCCGGGGATTTGGGCGCGGGGAAAACCGCATTTACCCGGGGCCTTGCCCGGGGACTGGGAGCGACGGATTTGGTAAATAGTCCCACCTACACCATTGTAAACGAATATTTAAGCGGGCGGCTTCCCCTTTTCCATTTCGATATGTACCGGCTGACTTCGGAAGATGATCTTTTTGACATCGGTTGGGAGGATTATCTCCTTCGGGGCGGTATCTGCGCGGTGGAATGGAGCGAAAACGTTTCCGGCGCTATGGAAGATGCCATAGAAATCCATATTGAAAAATTAGGGGAGAACGTTCGGAAAATTGTGATAGAAGGAGGGGACTGTCTTGCGGATTTTAGCCTTTGAGACTTCTGCAAAAGCCGCCAGTGTGGCCATTATGCAAGACGGCACGCTTTTGGGAGAAACCTATCAAAATACCGGTCTTACCCATAGCCAAACCCTTTTAACTATGGCCCAGCACCTTATGGAGCACTGCGGTATAGAGGCAAAGGATGTGGACGCGGTGGCGGTAGCCGCCGGGCCCGGCAGTTTTACCGGTGTCCGCATTGGCGTGGCGGCGGCAAAGGGCTTTGCCTGGGGCAGAGAGATTCCCTGCTGCGGTGTGTCCACATTGGAGGCAATGGCCTGCGCTCTGGGCGTGTATAGCGGTTACGTCTTGCCGGTAATGGATGCAAGAAGAGATCAGGTATACAATGCCGTGTTCTATGCCCGGCAAGGTAAGTTGGAGCGGATTACGGAAGATCGCGCCATTTCTTTGGAAGAATTGAGCCGGGAAATAAAAAATTACCAAGATTTGATTTTTTTAGTTGGAGATGGCAGCATTTTGTGTTATAATACACTACTGGAGAGTGTGCCTAATTTGGTACTGCCTCCGGAACACCGGATGCACCAACGGGCCAGCGGCGTTGCAACGGTTGCGGCAAAAGAAATCGCCGCAGGAAAAATTTGCGACGGCGCAACGCTGACACCAAACTATTTACGCCCCTCCCAGGCAGAACGGGAACGGGCGCAACGGGAAAATAAAAAATAAAGGAGAGAGAATCATGAGCACTGTACACATCCTCGACCACCCCCTGATTCAACACAAGTTGGCAATTTTGAGAAACAAGAACACGTCTGTTAAGGAATTCCGGGAACTGATTAGTGAAATTTCCGGTCTTATGTGCTATGAAGCAACCCGCAGTCTGCCTACCAGGGAAGTGGAAGTGAACACCCCGGTTGCCACTGCCAAATGCCGTATGCTGGCAGGTAAGAAATTGGCAATCATCCCCATCCTGCGGGCAGGTTTGGGCATGGTGGATGCAATGGTAAGCCTGATTCCCTCTGCAAAGATTGGACACATCGGTCTGTACCGGGATCCGGAAACCCATTTGCCGGTGGAATATTACTGCAAACTGCCGGAAGACATCGGCAACCGTCAGGTTTTCGTGGTAGATCCTATGCTGGCTACCGGTGGCAGCGCCATTGCGGCGATCGATTTTCTGAAACAGCACGGATGTAAAAATATCGTTATGATGAACATTATCGGCTGTCCCGAGGGCGCAAAGGCCGTTCAGGAAGCCCACCCGGATGTGGACTTATACTTGGCCGCTATGGACACCAAATTAAACGAACACGCATACATCGTTCCCGGTTTGGGCGATGCCGGCGACCGAATCTTCGGTACAAAATAAAATAAAAAAAGCCCTCCCAACGGGAGGGCTTTTTTTATTTTGTCTGTATGCCATCTATCCGGCTTTGACCTGCATAAACAGTTTTTCCATCAGTTGCGAGGTCTTTTCCGGCAGGTAAACAAAACTGGTGCCGTTTTTCAGAATTTCTTCATCGGGATAGGCGGCAGGATTGTTTACGGTTTCCGCATCCAAAAATTCT
>JAZOXE010000203.1:0-11986 GCA_045659525.1 Faecousia sp.
CAATGCAAATTCAAGTCCACCGCAACAAGGCACTGTCATACGAACAAGGGTTATGCTCTTTATATTGTTGTGTTGAATGCTTTGGGCAAGGTTATCACTGTAGTCAATATTATCCAGTTTAGGACAACCAACCAAAGTAATTTTCCCTCGAATAAAGTCCTCGTGAAATTCTGGGTAGGCATAAGCCGTACAATCAGCGGCAATCAGTAATTTGCAGTTATCGTAATAAGGCGCGATTACCGGCACCAATTTTATCTGAACAGGGAAATTTCTCAATGTACGCTCTACCGCAACGTTCTTTTCCTTGGCGCATTGTTGCGCAGAACATTGACTTTCACAGCCACTGTGTTTCTTCATTCTTGACTGGACCGCCGCCGCGTCATAGGCCGCGGCTTCCCGTTCAACAAATGAAATCGCGCCGGTAGGACATGCAGGTAAACAGTCGCCTAATCCGTCGCAATAGTCATCTCGCAGCAGTTTTGCTTTGCCTTCCACAACACCGATTGCGCCCTCATGGCACGCTTGTGCGCAAATCCCGCAACCGTTACATTTTTCTTCATCTATTTCAATGATTCTTCTTATCATTTTTGTCTCTCCTTTTTCTGATTGGCGGCAATTTCCATCATAGCATTATACATTTCTTCGCCCACACACTGTTTGGCATAGGCGCACCACTGCACGCAACTCAATGTATCGTTGTATGCCACAAAGCCACAATTCTCGCAGGGCATTTGGGTATCAATGGAGAACATCTCAATTTCGTGTCCGCAGTTGGGACAAATTTTTTCAATAATGGTTGGTGTTCTGGGTTTTCCTTGGCATCCTTCAATGGTCATAAACGCCACCTCCTTTTATTTTCATACCAATTATAGCAAACGAAACACAATCTGTATGTTTGTTTTCAAACATACAGACATAAAATTACCGCAGATTTCAAAGGAAATCTGCGGCGCACTTTATTCTTCAATTACTTCAATGTAGAAACTTACCGGCCGAAAACCGTCGTTGCAGGAAATCATGGCAGATTTAGGATTTTGCATCCAACCATCATAGAAGTCTCCGCCACCGGCAGCAAGGGTTTCCACAAAAGGTTTCATGCTCTCCCATGCGCTATCGCACATACCTTCCGGTCTTTTCCCGCCATAGGATATTAGCGTTTTTCCTAATTGCATATCGCATGCGTGCTCTATGGGATTTTCATATTGCGCTATTAGGTCCGGATAACTGGCTTTACGCATAACCGTTATTTTACAATCTTTCACGCAAAATATCTCCTATATCGTTTCTTGCAAATCGGATATCCGATATCCCACGCCGGGAACATTCAATATGTAATCATCTCCGTCCGGAATGAGATCTAATTTTTTACGAATATTACTGATATTGACCTGCAGTTTTTTTACACTACCGGCATCGTACATTCCCCATACAGACCGGGAAATCACCGCATAACTCAATACACGGTTTGGATGTTCTGTCAAAAATGATAAGATGTTGTATTCTGTTTGGGTAAGTTTAATTTTACGGCTACCAATAAACACATGACGTTTTCCGTAATCCACCGCCAAAGCGCCTAAAATAAAAGTATCCCTCACCGGGGCAACGCCACTGAAATATCGGCGCAAGCGCAAAGCAACCCGGATTCTCGCTAAGAACTCACCAGCATGATAAGGCTTTACAATGTAATCGTTCGCTCCTAAATCCATTGTTGTAATTTTATCTTCTTCCTCATCGATTCCAGATAAAACCAAAATCGGAACAGCAGAAGTCTGTCGGACAAACTGGATTAAGTTTCTTCCGTTTTTATCCGGTAAATCTAATTCTGTAATGATGACATCCGGGTTATAGGAATCGAACATTGTCTTTCCCATAGCACAAGTTTCCGCAACAATTGTTTGGTATCCGTTTTCTTCCAAAAGCGCCCGCAATGGTGAAACGTCCTTTTGGTAACTGTCTACTATTAAGATTCTAAATCGGTTATTGCTCATCTTTTTCTCCGCTATTTAGCCGTTTCACCGTAAGGTTCAACATGAATCATAATGTGCTTTATTTTTGGAAATCTTTCCTCTATGGCATCGTGGACCTCTTCGGAAACACTGTGGGCGTTTCGCAGTGTTTCCTCTGCATCCACATACAGTTCCAAATCCACATATATCTTACTGCCAAAGGTACGAGTTTGCAGTGTCCGCACACCCTGCACCTGCTTATGTTCCATAACGCAGGCGCAGATTTCTTCTTCAAACTCTTCACTGCAGGATTTGTCTACCATCTTATCTACAGCATCCTTAAAAATACCAAGAGCCGCTTTTAGTATAAGAAGAGAAATCACAAAACCGGCAATGGCATCCGTTATGGGGAAACCAAATTTAGCGCCTAACACGCCAACAAGAACACCCAACGACGCGAAGGCATCGGATCGGTGATCCCAAGCAACTGCCATCAATGCAGAAGAATCGATTTTTTGGGCATAGTACCTTGTATACCAGTACATTCCTTCCTTTGAGGCTGCAGAAACAATTGCAACCACAATGGCAAGGGTTCCGGGAATCATTATGCATCCCTGCCCCGGGAATAAAATACTCTTTCCTGCGCTTATACCCAATCCGGCAGCAGTAAAGAATAAAACCGTTGCTAAAATAATTGCCGCAACACATTCCATTCGTTCGTGACCGTATGGGTGATCTTTGTCTGGTTCTTTTGCAGAAAGTTTAATACCGATAACCACAACCAGTGTTGAAAACACATCGGAGGCGGACTGAACACCGTCAGTAATCAGAGCGGCAGAATTTGCCGCAATCCCCGCAATCAGTTTCCCGGCAGATAATAAGGCATTTAGGATAATATTAACAATAGAAACCCGAATACCAACTTTTTCAAAGGTATTTCCCATCTGCTCACCTCCGATTGCTTTAAATATTATATGCTGCGTTATTTACCGTTGTGTTTTAACAGACCGTACTTAATATCCCACAGTTTTTGGGAAAGATCCACATAGTATTTATGAGGATTGTCAAAACGCTTCACCTCGTCCCACAGCGCATCAACCTGCTCTTTGCAGTAAGTTCTAACTGCGTGCAGGTCCGGCAATTCATATACCCGCTTACCATCCTTAAAAATGGGAACCATCAGTTCTTTCGCTGTGAAATTATAAACCGTTTTCACTTTCCAAGTTGCATCCGGGTCAAAAATTTCCAGTTCGCCGCTATCGTTAACAACCTCATCATACACACACAGATAGTCTGCGATGGCTTTTCCCGTATCATTTCCGTAGAAGCGATAAAGTTTCTTAAAATGAGGGTTGGTAATTTTTTCCACGTTTTCAGAAATCTTGATTTTGGGAGAAACCGTTCCATCATCAAGTTCCACTGCCGCAAGTTTATAAACACCGCCGAATACCGGTTCGCTTTTTGCGGTAATCAGACGTTCACCAACACCAAACATATCAATTTGCGCGCCTTGCTGTAACAAGTCCCGGATAATATATTCATCCAACGAGTTGGAAACCGAAATTTTACATTCTGTCCAGCCCGCTTCATCTAACATCTGCCGCGCTTTACGGGATAAATATGCCATATCTCCCGAGTCAAGACGGATTCCGCATTTTGTAATTCCCAAAGGTTTTAACACTTCATTAAACGCCCGAATTGCGTTGGGTACACCGGATTTTAAGGTGTTATAAGTATCAACCAACAACGTTGCATTATTGGGATACATCTGGCAGTACGCCTTAAACGCATCGTATTCCGTGTCGAACATCTGCACCCATGCGTGAGCCATTGTTCCACCGGCGTAAACGCCGAACAGTTGGTCAGAGATGGTGCAGGCCGTACCATCGCAACCGCCAATATAAGCGGCTCTTGCGCCTAATATGGCTGCATCTGCTCCTTGTGCACGGCGCGATCCAAACTCCAGCACTTGTCTGCCCTCTGCGGCGCGGACAATCCGGTTTGCCTTTGTGGCAATTAGGCTTTGATGGTTGATGGAGAGCAGAAGGAACGTTTCTATCAGTTGCGCTTCAATGGCAGGCGCGCGAACGGTCATAATTGGTTCTTTGGGAAAAATAGGGGTTCCCTCGGGAACTGCCCAAATATCACCGGTGAAACGAAAATCTTTCAGGTACGCTAAAAACTCTTCTGAAAACAGATTTCTTCCACGCAGATAGGCAATATCCTCATCGCTGAAATGAAGACTCTCAATGTAATGAACAATTTGCTCCAGTCCAGCCGCAATGGCAAAACCACCGTTATCCGGACAACGGCGGAAAAATACGTCAAAATAACAAATTCTGTCTCTGTACCCCTTCTCAAAATAGCCGTTACCCATTGTCAGTTCGTAAAAATCGCACAACATGGTTAAATTTAATTTTTCATTTGTGGTCATAGATAACACCTCGAAATTTATTGCTTATAAATATTATGCATATTATAATTCAATCGGCAAAAAATAGCAATCCTTTTGTTGACACCGATTGTGATTTAAGATATGATTACCACAGAAAGGACGGATAGATGATGGAATTAAAAGTTGGTTTGACCGGAGAAGTTTCCACCGATGTACAGCGGGAAGATACTGCTTTGGAGGTTGGCTCCGGAAGTTTACTGGTTTATGCCACACCTTGCATGGTGGCTATGATGGAAGGCGCGGCTTGTGAAGCCATTGCCACCGAATTGCCGGAAGGTAAAACTTCTGTTGGTATTTCTTTGGACATCGCACATATCTCTGCCACCCCGGTCGGTATGGATGTCCGGGCAACGGCAGAATTAACTGCTGTAGAAGGTAACACCCTTACATTTCATGTCGCTGCTTACGATGAAGCCGGAAAAATCGGCGAAGGTACGCACAAGCGAGCGGTGATTGACATTCAGCGTTTTTTAGACAAAACCTATCAGAAATTATAATAGAAACGGCTTGAAGAAAAACTTCAAGCCGTTTTCTTATTTTGACAGTTCATTTGCAAAAATCCTTGTAACCTCGGCGCAACATTTGGCCGCAATCGCCTCAAAGGCAGGATAGTCCATTTGCGCCGAATCATCGGCTTTATCGGAAATTGCCCGGATAATCACAAAGGGAACGCCGTTTTTCCATGCCGCGTGGGCAATGGCTGCACCCTCCATTTCCGTACAAATCGCATTGGTATTTTGGATGATCGATTCCTTTTGCGCCTTTTCACTGATAAATTGGTCGCCGCTGGCGATTCTACCCACCTTTATATGTCCGGGGCAAACCTGCTGCGCTGCGGTCATTGCCCATTCTACCATTTCTTTATCCGCCGGAAAACTCCGAACAGACAACCCAGGCACCTGACCGACCACATACGAAGGATTGATGCTGTGGCAGTCAAAATCGTGGTACATAGCATCTTCGCCTATTACCAAGTCTCCAATGTCCAAATCGTTACACAAAGAGCCGGCAACACCGGTATTAACAATGTGGGTTACGTGAAAGCAGTCAATTAAAATCTGTACGCAAAGCGCCGCATTCACCTTACCTACACCGCATACAACAATAACTACCGGCAGGTTTTCCAGTGTTCCTTCGTAAAAAGACATACCGCCGTATTCCGTAACGGTTAAACCTTCTAACTGCCCTTTTAAAGTTTCTACCTCAACGGTCATTGCACCGATAATTCCAAGTTTTTTCATTCTGTCTCCTCACTTCGGATAAACAAACCGACTGTCATCGGCTGTTTCCAACAAACTTGCGTATTTTTTGCCCCAGTAGTTCGCCATGGGCAGATTCATATCCAAATAGTTTCCGCAGTCCTTTGCGCTGGCACCGGGCACTTCCCCACTGTAATCACCGATAAACCGGAAACAATCAATCACCAAAGGCAGAATCTGTTGCGGCGTATAGTTGCCGGAAAGCAGAAGGTAAAATCCGGTTCGGCACCCCATTGGGCCGAAGTACAAAACTTTTTCTTTCCAGTTGGGTTCGTTTCGCAAATAGGTTGCCGCCAAATGTTCTATGGTGTGCACCTCTGCCGTATTCATTACAGGTTCTTCGTTGGGGCTTGTAAGCCGTAAGTCAAAGGTAGTAACGGTTTCTCCTCCAACGGTATCCTTACGGGATACATACAACCCGGGTTTTAATTTAATATGGTCAATGGTGAAACTTACAATTTTTTCCATTTGTTTTCTCCTTTTTTTTATATCATACCCCAAACCGGTCTACTTTGCAAGCAATTTCCCGGTTCCCACTTGCTTTTTTATAAAACAATCGGTATAATTTAATAAAACCTTATGAAAGGAAGTTATTGCCATGGATGAGCAACGAAATGACCTTCCCCGCCGAGTAAATCCGCGCCGGAGAAAGCGCTCTAAAATGCAGATATTTAAGGAAGCCTATCTGCCTCTTTTGATTGTGGCTGTAGCGGCAGTTCTGATTCTGGTATTTATGATCGGTTCGATTACCCGGGCTGTTCAAAAGAGCAAATACGATAAACATATGGCTATTTTAGCCTCGGAATCTTTAGCCCAGGAGCAGGAAGAATTATCCGCCCAAGCCCAAGATATTATCAAGAAAGCCGATATTCTTGCCGCTGGTGTAGACTACGACGGTGCGCTTGCTCTGTTGGACACCTTTGCAGGCGATGAAGTAGATTATCCGGAAATCGCGCTAAAGCGAGATTCCTATACATTAGCCAAAAGCCAGTTGGTTGCGTGGGAAGATCCCTCTGAAGTTGTGAATCTTTCTTTTCAACTGCTCATTGCAGATACTTCGAGAGCATACTCCAACCCTACCTATGGTTTCTCCTTTAACCGCAATTTTGTTACCACCGGCGAGTTTTCCACCATATTGAAGCAACTCTACGAAAATGGCTACATCTTGGTAAGCCTTGATGATTTTATGACTGAAGTAACCCAAGAAGACGGCACCACGGTTATGCAGGCAAAACCCATATATCTGCCCAATGGCAAAAAGCCTTTGGTGCTGACGCAGACAAACGTAAACTATAATACCTATTTAATTGACAGTGATGGTGACAAACTTCCGGACAAAAACGGCGGCGGTTTTGCAAGTAAACTGATATTAGACGAAAACGGAAACTTTGCCTGCGAAATGGTATCAGCCAGCGGCGAAGTTGTTACCGGAGATTTTGATTTGGTGCCTATCCTGGAAAAATTTATTCAATCCCACCCTGACTTCTCTTATCGCGGCGCGCGGGCTGTGCTGGCGCTCACCGGTTATAATGGGCTGTTCGGGTATCGCACCAATGCCGACGCAAAAACGGATTTTGGGGAAGCGGCTTATCAGGCGGCTCTGGAAAATGCCGTTACCATGATTGATTCTCTCCGTGCTGCAGGATACGAACTGGCCTGCTATACCTATGAAAACATCCCCTACGGCACTTCCGGCACTGCAGAAATCAAGGCAGATTTGGAAAACTGGAAAAACGAGGTACTTCCCCTTTTAGGTGAAGTTGACACTTTGGTCTATGCACAGATGTCTGACATTTCCGGCAGCGAACCCTATAGCGGTGAAAAATACGAACTGCTGAAAAATGCCGGATTCAAGAAGTTCTTAGGATTCTGCGAAGACGGAAAGCCCTGGGCAACGGTTGATGGCCAGTATATACGACAAGGCAGACTTATCGTTTCCGGTTCCTCAATGGCTCACAACGGCGAGTATTTTAACGGTATCTTTGATTCGGCTATGACACTGGACAGAACCCGGGGTGAAGTTCCGGAATAATCAAATCGTAAATTAACCGGCAAGGTAGACCCTTGCCGGTTATTATTTATGACACTTTGTCTGTCAGACCGTTTAACCCTCTCCTCGCAATTCGATAATCCGGTCACGAAGCACAGCCGCATATTCATATTCCATCATACGTGCGGCTTCTTTCATCTGCTTTTCCAGTTTTACAATTTCTTTTTCCTTTTCCACCTTCGTCATCTTAACACCGTTCTTGCCACGGTGTTCTCCGGTGGGCTTGGATATTTCAATCAAATCCCGAACAGACTTAATGATGGTCTTCGGTACAATGCCATTTGCTCGGTTATATTCATCTTGCAACTTACGGCGGCGTTTGGTTTCTGTGATTGCCGCATTCATCGACTGGGTAACGGTATCTGCGTACATAATCACAAGACCATCTGCATTTCTGGCGGCCCGGCCGATGGTCTGAATCAAACTTGTTTCCGAACGCAAAAACCCTTCTTTATCCGCGTCCAAAATCGCTACCAAACTGACTTCCGGCAGGTCAAGCCCTTCACGAAGCAGGTTGATACCTACCAGGACATCAAACTTTGCCATACGCAAATCCCGGATAATCTCCATCCGTTCCATTGCGCCGATGTCCGAATGCATGTAGCGAACTTTAATTCCCGCTTTTAATAAATAGGCAGTTAAGTCCTCTGCCATTTTTTTGGTAAGGGTTGTAACCAGTACCCGCTCATTTTTCTGACACCGCTTATGAATTTCCCCTATCAGGTCATCTATTTGCCCATCTATCGGTCTTACCTCTACCAGGGGGTCTAAAAGGCCGGTTGGACGAATCAGTTGCTCCACTGTCTGCCCAGAACGGGTAAGTTCATAATCACTGGGCGTAGCAGAAACATATACTATTTGATTTAACTTCGAATCAAATTCCTCAAAATTCAGCGGACGGTTATCATAGGCCGAGGGCAGGCGGAATCCGAAATTCACAAGGGAATCTTTACGACTTCTATCCCCGGCGTACATAGCTCTGCATTGCGGAAGTGTAACATGACTTTCATCAACAAGGAGCAGGAAATCATCCGGGAAGTAATCTAACAGTGTCGTAGGTGGCGTTCCCGGCTGTCTGCCCTGAATTACGCGAGAGTAATTTTCAATGCCAGTACAAAATCCGATTTCGGTCAGCATCTCCAAATCGTATGCGGTTCTTTGGGCTATTCGCTGGGCTTCCAAAAGTTTATTTTGACTTTGAAACATTTCTACTTGCCGGTCACATTCCAAACGGATTTCCCCCATAGCCCGCTCCATCTTCTCCCGTGATGCAACATAATGGCTGGCAGGATAAATGGCAACATGCTCCAAATAACGCTCCGGGATTCCGGTAACCGCATTGATTTCGGAGATTCTGTCTATTTCATCCCCAAAAAATTCCACACGGATGGCTTTTCCTATCCAATAGGCAGGGTAAATTTCAACCGTGTCGCCACGCACCCGAAACTTATTCCGGGAAAAGTCCATATCGTTTCTCTCATAGCGAATTTCCGCTAATTTCTTCAGCATATCGTCCAGGGGATATGTCTGACCAACCCGCAGGGAAATGACCATACTTCTATAATCAATCGGATCTCCCAATCCATATAAGCAACTGACAGAGGACACAACAATCACGTCCCGCCGTTCAAACAGCGCGGATGTGGCGCTGTGGCGCAGGCGGTCAATTTCCTCGTTTACCGAAGAATCTTTTTCGATATAGGTATCCGTATGGGCAATATAGGCTTCCGGTTGGTAGTAATCATAATAGGAAACAAAATATTCCACCGCATTGTTGGGAAAGAATTCCCGAAACTCACTGCAAAGTTGTGCGGCAAGGGTTTTATTGTGGGCAAGCACCAAGGTAGGTTTGTTCACGTTTGCAATGATATTTGCCATTGTAAATGTTTTACCGGAACCGGTAACGCCCAAAAGCACCTGCTCCCGCAAGCCGTTTTGAATCCCTTCTGTTAAGGCTCGGATTGCTTCCGGCTGGTCGCCGGTTGGTTTATAATCCGATACTAACGTAAACTTGTCCACGCAATTTCACCTCGTTTCCGTCTTTTCTGTAACACAAAAATTGTTTTCTTGTATTATAGTACAAAACCCTTAATAAGTAAACAAAAGAACGACTTTCTGCTGAAATTTATTTCCCTTTTCCTTTTAATTGGCGCTTTGCCTTAAGAATGGAAAAAATCAAGGAAAAATTTGTTAGTATTTGTTTGCGTTGCCGCTTGCTTTTTCCATAATGTCAGTGGTATAATATACGGGAAATTGGTAGTATGCCCTTTTGCGGTATGCCAACGAGATAATAGAAGAAATGAGGTATTGTATCCATGATTGCCTACGGAGAGAGCATTAAGATTTTCACCGGTAACTCAAACCCTGAATTTGCCCGCACAATTTGCCGTTGTTTGGGCGTTGATTTGGGACAAAGCGATGTCAAGACCTTTGCCGATGGCGAAGCATCTGTTTCCCTGAACGAAACCGTTCGTGCCGCAGACGTATTTTTGGTACAGTCTACCTGCAAACCCGTTAACGACAACTTAATGGAACTGCTGGTTATGATCGACGCCTGCCGCCGCGCCTCTGCCGGACGCATTACGGCAGTTATCCCCTATTTTGGCTATGCCCGTCAAGACCGGAAAGCCAAAAGCCGTGACCCCATTTCTGCTAAACTCGTTGCCAATATGCTCACTGCCGCCGGTGCAGACCGGATTTTAACCATGGATCTGCATGCCGCCCAGATTCAGGGATTCTTTGATATCCCTGTGGACCACTTGCTGGGCAACCCCACATTTGTCAACTACTATATGAATAAGTTCCCAGAAGATACATACAACCACGACGATTTTGTTGTTGTATCCCCTGACGTTGGTTCTGTTGCCCGCGCCCGGGCATTTGCCGCTAAGGTGCATATGGGACTTGCGATTGTGGACAAGCGCCGTCAGAAGGCCAATGTTTGCGAAGTTATGAACGTTATCGGTGATGTTAAGGGTAAGACCTGCATCCTTTACGATGATTTGGTAGACACTGCCGGTTCTCTGTGCAACGCTGCCCAAGCCCTTGTTGATGTCGGCGGTGCAAAGGCTGTTTACGCTTGTGCTACCCACGGCGTTCTCTCCGGCCCCGCCTTTGAGAGAATTGAAAACAGTCCCATTGCAGAACTGGTCGTTCATAATACCATCCCCCTTACAGGCAACACCCCCAGCGGCAAGATTAAGCAGTTAGACGTGGCTCCGATTTTTGCCCGCGCCATTTCCCATATTCACGGTGGTACTTCCATCGCTGACTTGTTCTGATGTTCGGTATTAGTAAGGATGCCTGGCTCATTGTCGGTCTTGGAAATCCAGGAAATCAATACACCAAAACCCGTCATAACTGTGGCTTTCGCGCAATCGACATCATTGCGGAATCTCTGAACTGTAAGATCGATAAAGCAAAATTTCAGGGACTATACGGTATGGCGCGTTTTGCCGGAAAGAAAGTTTACCTGCTAAAGCCACAGACATTTATGAATTTATCCGGCAAATCCGTTTTGCCTATATCCGCATATTTTAACATCCCCCCGGAAAGAATTATTGTACTGTTTGATGACATATCTTTACCGCCGGGACGGTTGCGGATTCGCAGTGACGGTTCTGCCGGAGGACACAACGGCATAAAATCTATTATCGCAGAACTTGGTTCTCAAAACTTCCCCCGGATTAAAATCGGTGTGGGTGAAAGAACACAAGCACAGCAGGATTTAGCTGACTGGGTACTTTCCACTTTTTCCGCAAAAGAGGAAAAAGCATTGGCAGTCTCTTTGCCAAATGCCGCTAAAGCGGCTCTATGTATTATAGAACATGGTATTTACGAGGCGGCAAACCGCTTTAATGGAAGTCGCCCGGAAGAAACATAATAACCACGGAAAGGGGGGTGCTACTCCCCTTTCCGCATTCTTACGTGGAGAAAAAGGAGGTATATCTATGGAAAATCTGTTTTCGCTTCTGCGCTCCATACCGGAATATATCTCCTTACTGGAGGGCATTCAAGCAAATCAACAGATTGCTGTTACAGGTTTAGGGCAAGTCAATCGCAGTCATTTTATTGCAGGACTACAAAAGCACATCAATCGGCCAGTAATCGTTATTTGTGCCGATGATATTGCTGCAAAAAGAACTCAGGAAGAATTGTCTTCTTTCGTAGGATATGAAGTATCGAATCTTCCTAACCGGGATTTTACTTTCTATGACAGTGTTGCCGTATCCTGAAGCTGGGAGCAGCACCGACCGCATCATCTATACGCCCTTTC
>JAZOXE010000204.1:0-20184 GCA_045659525.1 Faecousia sp.
AATTTATTATATTTTTTGCTAGTTTGCGTAAAAAAGTAAAAAAAATACCGACACACAATTGTGTGTCGGCATTTTTTATTTACCGGCAAGTGCTCGCTCTAACCAAACGCAACCAACATCCAGGGCTGTGTAAAGACCGGACTTTTCACTCTTCTTTACAACTCTGTCGCGGCTTCTTGCGGCGGGATCTGTTAACTGAAGTTGCACCGAAACACGGGTGGCAATTTCGCAGTCGTTAACCGTTTTGGTCTCCAAAATCTGTAGCATAACAATGTGACTGTCTGCCATAGAGCCATAGTAAATAAGGGAATCTTTGCGCATTAAGGGGTGTCCCTTATACATTAAAATTTTAGATTCTTCTGCCATAAGTGCCTCCTTAAGAATATCGGGAGGCTTTTGCAAAAACAAAAGCCTCCCGGCTGATTATTTGTTACCGAACAAATAGCACTGTACCAGCGCCTGCAACAGTTCATCCCGGTCAATTTTACAAATCATATTCCGCGCATTATTGTAATTTGTAATATAGGTGGGATCTTCTGTCAGCAAGTAACCCACAATCTGATTGATGGGGTTATAGCCCTTTTCATTGAGAGCGTCGAACACATCGCGGAGAATACGACGCATATTGTCTTTGTCATCACAAGGTACGGTGAATTTAATGGTATTTTTGGTATTTTCCGCCATGGGAACAACCTCCTTCCGATTAGTGCTAACATTATACCCTAAAATTTTAGGGCTGTAAAGCACTTTTTTATATTTTTTAGAAAAACTTACCGGATTGTGGCGCCCAATTTGCTTTCCAGTGCGCCGAGCACTTTTGTCATAACAGATTCAGAGTCTGCATCTGTCAGTGTGCGGTCGTCAGCACGCAGTTCCAAAGAGAAGGCAAGACTCTTTTTATTTTCACCGATACCGGCGCCGCGGTAAATGTCAAAAAGTTTAACGTTACGCAGTAATTTACCGGCAGCGGCAATAATTGTAGTTTCCAATTCCGCTACGGTAACGTCCTCATTACAAACAATGGACAAATCCCGGGAAACAGAGGGATATTTGGGAAGCGGTGTATATGTGGCTTCTGGCAACTGTAGTGCTTCCAATTTGGAGAAGTCAATTTCTGCACAGTAAACTTCACAGTCCATACCGTAATTTTTTGCAACGAGGGGATGAATTTGTCCGATATAGCCCAGTGTTACATTATTAACAGACACTGCGGCACAGCGGCCGGGGTGATAACTGGGGTTATTCTTGACCGCGCAGTATTCGGCTTTCGGAATTCGAAGCGCATTGAGTACTGAATTGAGTTCGCCTTTGATGCGGAAAAAGTTTTCATCTGCACCGTAGGAAGCCATAACGAGGATTTTCGGTTCTTCTGGCAATACCTGTCCGGCAACTGGCAAATAAATCTTTGCCAGTTCATAAAGTTTTGCGGCCTTATTATGGTATGCGTTGTTTCTGGAGAGAATGTCCAGCATAGAAGGCAGTGCCGTTGTCCGCATAACAGATGTATCTTCACCCAAAGGATTTTGAATCCGCATAGGATTGCGCAGGGGAGAATCGGCGGGAAGACGAATCTGGTCAAAAATGCTGGGAGATACAAAGGAATAGGTAATAATTTCGCTGTAACCCAATGCACGGCACACAGTGCCTGCTTTCGATTCCATAAGCATAGCGTGGGAGTAACCGCCTTGGGTGGATGTTTTGAATGCGGTGGTAGCAATTTCATTATATCCGAAACTACGGCCTACTTCTTCAGCAATATCTGCCATCAAATTAAGGTCCGGGCGCCAAGAGGGAACCAGAATGTTGTCACCTTCAACCGGGATTTCCAACAAGTTCAGGTAAGAAACCATTTGCTCCCGGGAAATATCTGTACCCAAGAGGGCGTTAATCTTTTCCGGCTCCAAAGCAACGGTTTTCGGCTGTGGCACATAATTTACAACATCAATAATGCCGTCCAGCACATCACCGCAGGCAAGCATTTCCACAAGTTCGCAGGCACGTTGTACGGCGGGAACTGTCATGAGGGGGTCAAGGTTCTTCTCAAATTTACCGGACGCTTCTGTACGCATACCCAGTGCCAATGCAGTCTGACGGATAGAAGTGCCGTTAAAGTTAGCAGATTCAAATACAACGCAAGTGGTGTCATCACGGATTTCGGAATTTTCACCGCCCATGATTCCGGCAAGCCCAATGGGCTTTGTATCATCGGCAATTACCAACATTCCGGGTTTCAAGGGTCGAATACTGCCGTCAAGGGTTGTTAAGGTTTCGCCTTCAACACTTTCGCGGACAATAATTTTACCGGAGGCAACATACCGATAGTCAAATGCGTGCATAGGCTGACCGTACTCAAGCATTACATAGTTTGTAATATCAACAATGTTGTTGATGGGCCGTACGCCGTTGGCGCGCAGTCTGTCTCGCATCCATTTTGGTGACGGGGCAATTTTTACGTTTTTGACCATGCGGGCAGAATAACGGTTACACAGTTCGGTAGCAGGTACTTCTACATCCAAATTATCGAAGATTGAACCAGCATCACTGCCGTTTACCACCGGTTCATGATGGCGCATTGTTTTACCAAAAGCGGCGGCAGACTCTCTTGCAAGGCCAATAATAGAATAGCAGTCCGGTCGGTTATTTGTGATTTCAAAATCCACAACGGTATCGTCATTTCCGATGACGGTGTTTATGTCATCACCGGGCTTGCAGTCTTCCTGTATAATCCAAATGCCATCTTCAATGGCGTAGGGGAAGTTACCTTGAGTTAAATTCAGTTCGCCCAAGGAACAGAGCATACCATTAGAGGGTTCACCCCGAAGTTTTCCTTTGGTAATATGAATTCCGCCGGGAAGCCAGGAGTTATGAAGCGCCGCAGGTACAAGATCACCTTCCTGGACATTTTGCGCACCGGTAACAATCTGTACCGGATCTTCTGCACCGACATCCACTTGGCAAATCCACATATGGTCAGAGTTCTCGTGCCGTTTCATTGAGAGAACTTTACCAACCACAACATTTTTTATTTCAGCATCCAACCGCTCGTAAGTTTCAACTTTCTGACCAAAGATGGTCATCGTTTCTACATATTCTTTATCAGATACGGAGGATAAATCCACAAATTCTTCGTGTAGCCATTTTCTGTTGAGTTTCATATCGGTACCTCCATTAGAATTGGTTTAGGAATCGCACGTCATTATCAAAAATGAGGCGCAAATCATTGATGCGAAGCCGGCCCATAGCCATACGTTCCAAACCCATACCAAAGGCAAAGCCAGAGTATTTTTCAGGATCAATTCCACAGTTTGCCAGCACGTCCGGGTGCACCATACCGGCGCCCAAAAGTTCGATCCAACCTTCCCCGTGGCAGGTGGAGCAGACTTGACCGTCTACTTCGCCGGTGCCGTGACATTTGTGACACTGCATATCCATTTCACAACTGGGTTCCGTAAAGGGGAAGTGATGGGGACGGAAACGCATAACAGAATCTTCACCGTAGATTTTCTTCATAATGGCAACCAGCGCGCCCTTCAAATCGCCCATAGTAATATTTTCGTCCACAACCAAACCTTCAATTTGGTGGAACATAGGGGAGTGGGTAGCGTCGGCTTCATCCTTACGGAATACACGGCCGGGAGCCAACATACACAGAGGTGGTTTGTGGTTTTCCATATAACGAATTTGCATAGGACTGGTTTGTGTACGCAGCAGAACGGAGTCATCCTCCGTAAAGTAAAATGTATCACTGCGGTCCCGGGAAGGGTGGCCTTCTTCGATATTCAAACGCGTGAAGTTATAAGAGGCAAGTTCAACTTCCGGTCCATCTACGACCTGATAACCAAGGCCTACAAAGATTTCTTTAATTTGATCCAGCACCTGATTCATAGGATGCTGATGCCCTAATGCAATTTCTTCGCCGGGTATAGTAACATCCAGCGCTTCATCGTTTAACTTTTGTTCTAAAACACTGGCGTTGATTTCGGTTTTCCGTGCATCCAGTTTTTCTTCGATTTCCGCACGAACGGTATTTGCCAGTTGTCCCATAATGGGGCGTTCTTCAGCAGAAAGTTTGCCCATCATTTTAAGAACGGCGGTAAGTTCACCCTTTTTGCCAAGGTAGCGCACACGCAATTCTTCCAGTTCGGCAGGGGTTGTTGCACTGCTTAATTGAGAAAGCGCAGCACTTTTGATTTTCTCTAACTGTTGTTTCATAATATTTCTCCTTTTTAAAAAGTGAAAATGACAAAAAAATAGTCCACCCTCCCACAATCGGGACGAAGGACTTCCTCCGCGGTACCACCCGCAATTCGCCAAAAGGCGCATCTCATCGGCGCTAACACACCTAAAATCGTTAACGGAATTACCCGGCAGTTCCTACTGTTTTTTCAGACTGCGGCTCCTGGGAGAATGCCCGAAACTGTACGTAAGCGGTTTACACCCTCCCGCTCTCTCTAAAACCGTATTATCAGTGTCAGACGGCCCATTCCATGCCTTTTTATATCCAAATCATAGTATCACAGTTAGATGAAAATTGCAAGAGGTATTTCCAATTCTTGACTGTCTCTGTTTCCTGTGGTAAGTTAAATAAAAATCGGAGGTGTATTTATGAAGTATCAGAATTTGAACGAAGCAGTTGAGACTCTTAAAAAATTAGAGCAGACGATGGCGGCATATAATCACGTTCTCGGTGTTCTTTATCTTGACGCAACAACAGTAGCACCCAAAGGTACTGCCGAGGGCAGGGGCCAAACGATGGGAATCATGTCCGGGATTGTATATGATTTGATTGCAAATCCCGACAACGGAGAATTGCTCACATATTTGGAATCTCATAAAGAGGAACTGGACGCGCAAACAAAACGGGAAGTGGAAGTGTTTCGGAAACAGTATGACCAGTATCATAAGATTCCGCAAGGGGAGTATATCGCCTATAATGTGCTGATTAACGATGCCCAAAGTGTATGGGAAAAAGCGAAAAATACCAATGACTTTGAACTTTTTGCGCCATTTCTTGAGAAAATTGTGGATTATAACCGAAAATTTGCCGGTTACTATAACGAAAAACTGGCACCGTATGATGCTCTTCTGAATGAGTATGAAGAGGGGCTTACAATGAAAACCCTGGACGCCTTTTTTGCTCAGTTGCGGGAGACCATCGTGCCTCTTGTGTCGAAAATTCAAAATACAAAACCCATTAACGCTGAATTTTTAAATAAAAACTATCCCATTGAAAAACAAAGAGAATTTTCCGATTATTTAATGGATGTTTTGGGGATGGACAGAAACTATGCCGGTATTGGCGAAACGGAACATCCTTATACCACTAATTTTAATAATAAGGATGTGAGAATTACAACACATTACTATGAAAACGCACTTGATTCCAGTATGTATTCTGTGATTCATGAAGCGGGACATGCCATTTATGAACTGGATTGCGACGACTGTTACAATTATACTTTTCTTGCCGGTGGCGTTTCTATGGGGATTCATGAAAGCCAAAGCCGGTTCTACGAAAACTTAATTGGTCGTTCTTATGAATTTATTTCTTACATATATCCCAAAATGCAGGAACTGTTTATGGAACAGTTAGCGGACGTTTCAGCGGAAGACTTTTATAAGGCGGTTAATAAGGTGCAGCCCTCCCTGATTCGTACGGAGGCAGATGAACTTACTTACTGTCTTCATATTATGGTTAGATATGAATTGGAAAAGAAACTTATAGACGGCAGTCTTAAGGTTAAAGACATACCTCGGCAGTGGAATCGTCTTTACAAGGAATATTTGGGAATCGATGTTCCGGATGACACAAGAGGATGTTTGCAGGATTCCCATTGGTCCGGCGGCAGTATTGGGTATTTTCCATCCTATGCATTGGGAAGTGCTTATGGGCCGCAAATGTTGGATGCTATGAAGAAAGAGATTCGTGATGTAATGGTTCAAGTGAAAAATGGCAATCTGATGCCCATGAGAAATTGGCTGAAAGAGCATTTCCATAAGTATGCTTGCTTTTTCAAACCGAGACAGTTGTTTAATCGCACATGCGGCAAATTTGATGCAAAATATTATACCGACTATCTAAAAGACAAATTTACAAAACTTTACGATCTGTAAAAGTAGGTGACATTTTGGAGTTTTTAACACTTTCGCACAAGGACATTATAAATTATTTTCCAAAAAGAAATTCGGATACCCATAAAGGTGATTACGGTAGAATTTTTATGCTTTGCGGAAGTCGGCGATTTACCGGTGCGCCGTATCTTGCGGCAATGGGTGCGTTACGTAGTGGCGCGGGTTTGGTATATAGTGCCGTTCCGGAGAGTATTTATGAAATTACTGCCAGCCGTCTGGTGGAGCCGATTGTAATCCCTATGCCCGATTCACAAGGAAAGTTTTCCTACAACGGGTGGAATGAGATTGCAAAGATGCTTTCCAATATGGATGTGGTTTTGATTGGGTGCGGTATGGGCGTGTCAGCGGACACATCAGCATTAACGAAGATGGTGTTGGAAAACTATAACGGAACGGTAATTTTGGATGCTGACGGTATAAATGTCATTTACGAGCATAAAGATAGTTTGCGTGGAAGAAACGGACAGACTATCCTAACGCCGCATTTTGGGGAGTTCTGCCGATTTGCGGGTGAAGTTCCGGAAAGTTCTTGCGATGCGGCAATGAAACTTGCAAAGAAGTATCAGGCGGTCATTTTGCTGAAAGGGAACCGGACATTGATCACCGATGGTGAAGTGTGCTACCGCAACGAGACCGGAAACCCCGGAATGGCGGTTGGCGGCAGTGGTGATTTGCTTTCGGGAATCATTGCATCACTTGTTGGACAAAAAATGTCTCCATTAGAAGCAGCGGCCGTTGGTGCTTGGCTTCACGGAAAAGCAGGGGATATATGCGCGGAGGAAATTGGGGAATACGGTATGTTACCCAGCGATATGCTGAACGTTTTACCACGACTATTGAAATAAGGCGTGATAAAATGCGAAAATTACTGGCGATTTCTACGTTATTTCTCTTTCTTTCCGGCTGCGGCGTGAAAAATAATGAGATGAACACAGCCATGGCGTTTCGGCAAAAATTGCTGCAGTGCCATGGCTGTCAATTTGACTGCATTGTAACCGCAGATTACGTAGACAGCATTTATGCTTTTACAATGTCATGCGAAACAGACACAAATGGGGATATCCAATTTTCTGTTCAAGAACCTGACACCATTTCTGGAATAGAGGGTAAAATTACGGGTGATGGTGGAGGTTTGACATTCGATGGCGAGGTGCTGGGATTTCCGCCTATGATGGACGGGTGCATTACTCCTGCCACCGCCCCTTGGGTGATGATTAAAACACTGCGTAGCGGATACATAACCTCTTGCGGAAAAGACGGAAAGTATATCCGCCTTGCAATTGATGACAGTTATGCAGACGACGCCCTGCATTTAGATATATGGCTTAATGAGTCCCATTTGCCGGTTAGAGCAGAAATTCTATATGACGGCAGACGAACATTATCACTGGATGTCAAAAACTTTACCTTTATGTAACAATGTGTCGCAACTTGCATAAGATGATTTGCAGGTGCTGCGTATATTATCCGATTGTGCGTGGGACAATACTATTAGCCACGTTACATAGGTATTTGTGTAGCGCCGGCAATGACTTGGCACGGAGCGTGAGACACATGGATGATACAGTCAGGCGAGGAGATATATATTACGCTGATTTATCCCCGGTAGTGGGGAGCGAACAAGGTGGTACAAGACCGGTTCTAATCGTTCAAAACGATACCGGAAACCGACACTCCCCCACTGTAATTGCGGCGGCAATCACCAGTCAAACCGGAAAAGCCCGCCTTCCGACGCATATTAATATTGCAGGTGGCAGCGTTGGGTTGAGCCGGGATTCTGTAATTTTGTTAGAGCAGATACGGACCATTGATAAACGTCGTTTGCGTGAGCATATGGGACGACTGGATGACGGACATATGCAAATGGTAAATGAGGCCATTGCTGTAAGTTTCGGATTGGATGAAAACCGCACAATGTGAATGAAAACCCCCTCGCTGCATAAATTTGCAGTGAGGGGGAATTTTTGTGACATATAAAATTTTGATGGACAAGAAGACAGTGGGTACTGCGCAAATTATCCGGGTTGGGCTTTACTATAACATCATTTGCCAATGCAAGATTTCCGGAACGAAAATGGTGCGAATTATTATGGAAAATGAATCCAAAACGGTAGACTTGGGTGTTTGCGTTCCGGGGGAGAACTGTTTTGAAATCCGAACTAAAATTCCGGCAAAACAAATCGAAGGAGATAAATTTTTGTTTCTCGCAGTGGAAAATCAAAAGAATAAAACGGTTGAATTTTTTCCGGTCTCAGAAGAGGAACCATTTATATATTTAGAGAAATTAAAAAGTGCCAAAGTTCAAATTCGTAGTGGAGAAATAGGAGTTACATTCCAAGATTTATAATTGGATCTCAATACCGATAGGGCAGTGGTCAGAACCAAATATATCGCTGTATATCGGTGTTGCTAAAATTTTGTCGGCAATACGGTCAGAAACCACAAAATAGTCGATTCGCCAGCCGGCATTATTCTGCCTTGCGTGGAACATATAACTCCACCAAGTGTACGCACCGGTTGCTTCCGGATGCAAATGCCGGAAAGAATCGGTAAAGCCGCTGCTTAGTAGTTTTGAGAAACAACTGCGTTCTTCATCGGAAAAGCCGGCGTTTCCACGGTTGGATGCCGGGTTTTTAAGGTCGATCTCGTTGTGCGCGACATTGAGATCACCACACAAAATAACCGGCTTACAGTTGTCAAGACTTTTGAGGTACGACAGGAAAGCCGCCTCCCATTTTAAGCGGAAGGATAGACGCGCCAGTTCTCTTTGGGCGTTGGGCGTGTAACAGGTAACTACAAAAAAGTCGGGATATTCCAGTGTGATAACACGTCCCTCTGCATCAAATTCGGGAGTATTGATTCCATAGGT
Organism: Faecousia sp.; assembly: GCA_045659525.1. Lineage (GTDB taxonomy): Bacteria > Bacillota > Clostridia > Oscillospirales > Oscillospiraceae > Faecousia. The sequence goes on from JAZOXE010000204.1 coordinate 9,002, forward strand.
AACACGAAGTGGAACTGATTTTGTAAATATTGCTGTACCGGAATAGCCTTTCTTTTCGGCATAGTTCCAGTATTGGGTGTATCCCGACAAATCCAAATCAATCTGTCCTGCTTGCAGTTTTGTTTCCTGCAAGCAAAATATGTCTGCATTCGAATTGTGAAAAAAATCAAGAAAGCCTTTTTGTATGCAGGCTCTCAGCCCATTTACATTCCAGGAAATCAGACGCATAAGATTACCTCATTTCATCAAGTAAGAGTACATTTTCATTGGTGACGGTAATTGCATTTTCACCGTCTAATCTTGCGTTTTCTGCCTGAATCTTTACATTTTGGGTATCTGTGCAGGAGAGTATGGTCTTCCCGATTCCGACGCAGGCAATGCTTAAATCCAACCCGGTTAAATTAGAGAAGTTTGTAGAAAATAAAATCTCAACAGTATCATCTTTATGTTGAATGTTTTGAACCGTGACATTTTTCGAAATGGGGCAGTAGAGTGTATCGGAAATGGGGCCTGCAATATAAGATTCAATTATTTTTGTTAAATCAGTGCCTATTTCCGATTTGTTTCGATTTTCACCAATCAAGACACCGTTTTCCTCATTAAAATCCACAGTTTTTGCACAGTAATAAAATATGAGGTTTTCGGTGCTTTTTTCTTGTCTATGGCAGCCGACAGCAATAAAGATGATAGTAAACATTAAAATGATAGCCAACACTTTTCTCATGGTTCTTCCTCCGTGTCAAATACCGGGAAAGTGACGGTAAAGGTAGTGCCTTCACCGAATATACTGTCAACTGTGATACAGCCGTTATTTTTTTCAATCAAATTTCGCACAATGGAGAGCCCTAATCCGGAACCGCCGGATTTTCTGGAACGCGCCTTTTCCACCCGATAGAACCTTTCAAAGATATGGGGGATAGAGTCCTGCGGAATACCCATACCGGAGTCCCGGAAAGATAATACAGCATTGTCGGCTTCCCGTTGCAGTGTAATCTGCAATGAGCCACCTCTTTTGTTGTATTTGATGCCGTTTTCTACCAAGTTAAATACAATCTGATATAGATCATCTTCCACAATTAAAACCGGACTGTCTTTCACGATATTCAGGTCAATGGTTACTTCGTTTTTTGTTGCAATTTCATTTAGCATGTGGTGGACTTTGTGAATCGTGGGGGATAGTTCAATAATTTCATAGTCGTTGTCTATTTGTGCTTCAACTTTGGCAAGTGTCAGCAGTTTTTGGGACATACGGTTTAACCGTTCTGCTTCGTTACCAATGTCACCCACAAATTCCCGAATGGTATCTGCATCCATATCGTTTTGCATAATAGAATCGGCAAGCAGTTTAATGGAAGCAAGAGGTGTTTTTAGTTCGTGAGAGGCATCGGAAACAAAATTGTTTCGTTTTTGTTCCGAAGTGCGCAGACGGTCTACCAAATCGTTAAATTCATCACCCAATACAGTCAGTTCATCACTGCCACCGACATCCAGTTTGTGGGTATAGTCACCGGCGCGGATAATACGAATAGATTCCATAATTTTACGCAAGCGGCGGGTAAAAGCGGTGGAGAAGAAAAGGGAGAATATAATCACGGCAATTTCTAAAATTGCTGTGATGATTAGCGTTGTGTGCTGCAAAGTTTGAATGAGCGCGCCTTGCTCTGCGTCGTATTCCATCATATAAACACAACCAATCAAGGTGCCGTATGATAGGATCGGGGTTGCTGCCTTTGAACACATAGTTCCGTCTTTATAATACCAGGAAAAAACGTCATAGCCGTCCATAGATTGGACAATTTCCGGCAGAAAAATGAAACTGCCGTTGGCTTTGTTTTCCGTGTTGGAGTCATAAATCGCCACGCCACGGTGGTCGGTAACAATCATACGGTTTACACGGAGATTCCCCAGTTCATTAACGGTTTTGGTTACCGTTGCTGTATTTAGCGCCTCTATGTCTGCAATCTCTGTTGCGGCAATTTTGCACTTATCGATCATGGTGGACTCTTTGCTGTTGTAAAAGAGCCTTTGGCTAATGTTAAAGGAGTAAAAATTAAGTATTGCCAAAACCAAAGATGTTACAATTACGTAGGTAATCGCATAGCGGAAGTGGGTGCTTCTAAAGTCAATAAGTCCATTTTTTCTATTTTCGGAAGTAATAACCAACGCCCCATTTCGTCATAATATATTGCGGATCTGCAGGATTATCTTCTAATTTTTCCCGCAGTCTGCGAATGTGTACGTCTACGGTTCTGATATCACTTCGGTATTCATACGCCCAAAGTGTGTCCAAAAGCGCTTCTCTTGAGAATACACGGTTGGGATTTCGCATTAAATGTTCAATTACATCAAATTCCTTTGCGGTGAGTTCAGCCAATTCACCGTCACGGTAGGCGTTGCGGGCATTCAAATCAAGGCAGATTTTACCGATGGTTAAACTGGTAGGGTTAGACTGTTCTGTATTGCCGGTTCTGCGAAGCAGCGCCTTTACCCGTGCTTTCACTTCGAGAATATTGAAGGGCTTGGTAATATAATCATCTGCGCCGTGGTCAAAGCCAATGAGTTTATCCATATCTTCAACTTTGGCCGTTAGGAGGATAATGGGAACATCGGAAAACTGACGGATTTGCGCGCAAGCCGTCAATCCGTCCATTTCCGGCATCATAATGTCCAATATAATTAAGTCCGGCACTTCGGTTTTTGCCAGAGAAACCGCTTCGATGCCGTTACAGCCGGTTATGACGGTATAGCCTTCGTTTTGTAAATTAAAACGGATTCCTTTTACAAGTAACTCTTCATCATCAACGACTAATATCTTCATGCTTATCCTCCTGCCGTAATAAAGTCTTTGATAGCAGTAAATCTTTTCTGACCGATTCCTTCAACGTTCATAATGTCTTCGATTTTGTTAAAATCCCCATGAACACTTCGATACTCTATAATGCTTTCAGCCAGACCGTTTGCAATGCCCGGGAGTAACAAAAGGTCGTCTTTTGTGGCGAGATTGATGTTGATTTTACCATCGTGGTGGGGGCTTACTTCATCGGTTGCCTGGGTAGATAAAGTATTATCGGTGTAAACACTGAAAGTTGGCATTGAACGCCCTACAAATATTCCTGTCAGCAGAAATACGAAGCAAAGTGTAATAATAACAAAAATAAGTCCGGCTTTTTTCAATCTCGTTCACCACCTGCATTGACTGTTGTGAAAAAAATGATATAATATGCCTATATTATACACAAAAGTTTACTCTCGCACAAGACTGAGTGGGAGATTTAAGGAGAAATTATGAAAAATATTCGCATTATCAGATTGCTGATTGCAGTGATTTTGCTAATAGGTCTTTTGCCGTTTCAAGCATTGGCAGACGAGAATACGGATTTATCTGTTGCTTCCGGATGCCACAGTTTGGACGCGGCAGTTCCTCTGCTGGGGACCGGGCAGTTAATTGCCAATGCCCAGTCTGTAATATTATACGAAACCAATACAGATACATTGATGTATGCATGGGAAGGGGATGCCCGGATATTCCCGGCCAGTTTAGTAAAAATTCTCACTTGTTTGATCAGTGTAGAGCAAGGTGATTTGTCCGATGTTGTCACGGTAAAACAAAGCACGCTGGATACGGTGGATTCTGACGCGGTATCTGTTGATTTGGTTGCCGATGAAGTGTTGAGTGTTGAAGATTTGCTATACTGTATGATGGTCAGTTCCGCAAACGACGCGGCCGCAGTTCTTGCAGAGCATATATCCGGTTCGCAAGAAGTTTTTGTTGCACGAATGAATGAGTTCGCCAAGGAAATCGGATGCGAATCTACAAATTTTACCAATGTTCATGGATTACACAACGATGACCAATATACTACCGTCCGGGATATGGCAAGAATATTGGCGACAGCAGTCAAAAACGAAGAATTTATGCGCTTTTTCTCTGCGGTTGAATACTCTGTACCCGAGACAAATAAATCGGAAGAACGAAACCTTGTAACCGGAAACTTTTTAATGAGTACCGATGAAACGGAGATCTATTTTGATGCCAGAGTAACCGGCGGCAGAACCGGTACGACTGCTTTGGGTGATCGTTGTGTTGCTTCTACTGCAACGGATAATGGACTGAATTATATCAGCATCATTTTCGGCGCAAAATCTGTTTACAACGAGAATGGTACGGCTGTGCGCAGTTTTGGCGGCTTCCCGGAAACAACCCAGTTGTTAGATGCCGGTTTCTCCGGTTTCTATCCGGCACAGATTTTGTATCCCAATCAGGCGCTACGCCAGTGTGCTGTTGAAAACGGTGAGTCGGACGTGGTTTTAACATCCCACACCGGGATTTCAACGGTTTTGCCTTCCAGTGTTACCTTGTCTGGTTTGCAATTTAAGTACCGGGATGAAACGTTTACTGCACCGATTCAAAAAGACGATCAACTTTCCTATGTGGAAATTTGGAACGGTTCTATCTGCGTCGGATTTGCTGACCTGTATGCATTAAATGCGGTTTCTGTTTCCGGTGGCAGCGAAAATTTGCCGTGGAATACGGATAAAAACGGAAATGGATTGGGCGTTTGGGGCGTTATTGGTATTGTTTTTGGCGCGATGTTTGTTGCCATTTTCGCCTTGTGGTTATACCGCAACTGGAAAATTGCCGTTAGACGTAATAAAAGCAGAAATAGACGCAGCGCGCGCAGGAGGAATTTCTGATGCAAGACTGGGAAGAACTGGAAAACACCTGCAACAACTGTAGCGCTTGCCCACTGCATACGACGCGAAATAACGTGGTGTTTGGTGTTGGACCAAAAGATGCAGACATCGTGTTTGTTGGAGAAGGTCCGGGAGAGCAGGAAGATTTGCGAGGTGAGCCCTTTGTCGGTGCTGCGGGCAAACTGTTAGATGATATGCTTTCTATTATCGATTTGAATCGGAACAACTGCTATATTGCCAACATTGTGAAATGCCGGCCGCCCTTTAACCGAGATCCTTCGCAAGAAGAGCAGGATGCCTGCGTTGGCTATTTATACAATCAGTTAAAACTTTTGCGCCCTCGTGTTGTTGTTTGCTTGGGCCGGATATCTGCAATGCATTTGATTTCACCGGATTTCCGCATAACAAAACAACACGGCTCGTGGGTGTGTAAAGACGGTGTTTGGATTACGGCTATTTACCATCCGTCAGCGCTACTGCGGGATGTATCCAAAAGACCGGAAACATTTTACGATTTACTTGACATCAGAGCACGACTCAAAGAGGCGCGTTTACAACTTTTTCGTTAAAAAAGGATGTGTCATTATGACACATCCTTTTTATCATAAGTTAGGTATTCTTTTTCAATATATATGGGGCGGGATTTGCTTTGTTCAAAGGTACGACCAACATATTCGCCAATAATGCCGATACAGATTAGTTGTACACTTCCCAATAGAAGTATGAGAACAATGATAGTGGCATAACCGGGAATGTCAATTCCCAAAATTAGTTTTTCAAGAATGACAGCTATTAAATAAATAATAGCGGCAACGGCGGTGAAACTGCCAAGATAAGTGGCGATTCGCAACGGTTTGGTAGAAAAACCGATAATTCCATCAGTGGCATAGCGAAACAGTTTGCGAAAACTCCATTTGCTTTTGCCGGCGTGACGGGGCGCTGCAACATAGGGAATATAGCAGGTTTTATAGCCAACCCACGCGAAAATACCTTTAGAAAAGCGGTGATATTCACCCATTTCAACTATGCTTTGCGCCACGCATTTGCGGAAAGTCCGGAAATCACTGGCATCGGATTTTAAATTGATATCGGAAAGTCCGTTGATGATTTTATAAAAAGATTTCTTGAAGAAGGAAAGAATTTTGCTTTCGCCCCGACGGTCCTGATATGCGGCAACCACGTCAAAATTACTGTCATTATCCAAGATATCTACCATCTGACGGACAAGGCTTGGATCTTGTTGTAAGTCAGCATCAATCAGAGAAATATAGTCGCCGGATGCGTGATTTAAGCCTGCGTACAGTCCGGCCTCCTTGCCAAAATTCCGGGAAAAATTCACAACTTTGACGGGGCATTTTTGCGCTTTGAACAGTTTGTGCAGTTCCGAATCGGTTTCGTCAGCGCTGCCATCGTTAATGTATATAATTTCGTAATCGTAACCACAGTCGGAAAATGCATCCATAACTGCGTCCTGGAATGCGGCTACATTATCTGCCTCATTATAGCAGGGAACAACCAGTGATAATTTCATGGAAGCAACCTCCAATTAGAATTTTCATTATTATAAGTTAAAATCGTTTCTCCGTCAAGAAAAAAGCATTATAATTGTTGACAGTTTCACCGAAATGTGGTATTTTATAAAATATTAAAAGCGCAGATGAGGAGTTTTTTCAAAGAACCAATGATAGAGAGCGTGTGGTTGGTGAAAACACGTGCGGTATTTGAAAATTGTCGCCTCGGAGCAGGTTGCCTGAAAGTAAGTAAGGCGGCACGGGCATGCCCGTTATAGCATTTAAGTGCCCGCTTGTCGGGAATTCAGGTGGTACCGCGGATTTTTTCGCCCTGATCGTGAGATCAGGGCGTGTTTGTTTTAAAGGAGAATGATTATGGCAAGTCAGTTACAGAAAGTGTACGAGCCCCAAAGTGTTGAAAACAGAATCTATAAAATGTGGGAGGATAACGGTTATTTCCGCCCAACAGAAAAAGAGGACGCAAAACCTTTTACAATTGTGATGCCGCCTCCCAACGTTACAGGACAACTGCACATGGGACATGCTATGGATGTTACATTGCAGGATACCTTGATTCGATTTAAGCGGATGCAAGGTTACAGCGCCCTGTGGCTGCCCGGTGTTGACCACGCCGGCATTGCAACCCAAATCAAGGTGGAAGAAGAACTGCGTAAAGAAGGTCTTACACGGTACGATTTGGGAAGAGAAAAATTTTTGGAGCGGGTTTGGGACTGGAAACACCAGTATGGAAACCGCATTGTCAATCAGCAAAAGAAATTGGGTGCATCCTGCGACTGGGAGCGGGCAAGATTCACCATGGATGAAGGTTGCTCAAAAGCGGTTCGGGAAGTGTTTGTTTCCCTCTACGAAAAAGGCCTTATTTATAAGGGCAGCCGAATCATTAACTGGTGTCCCCACTGCGTAACGGCGCTTTCTGATGCGGAAGTGGAATATGTGGACAAGCCCAGCCATTTGTGGCACATTCGTTATCCGTTGACCGACGGTTCCGGTGACGTAGTTGTGGCAACAACTCGTCCGGAAACAATGCTCGGTGATACCGGTGTATGCGTCAACCCAAATGATGAACGTTATACACACATTGTAGGTAAGACCGTAATGTTGCCGCTTGTAAATAAAGAAATTCCCATTGTTGCCGATGACTATGCGGAAATGGAATTCGGTACTGGGTGCGTAAAAATGACACCCGCCCACGACCCCAATGACTTTGAAGTTGGCTTGCGCCACAATTTGGAAGTTCTCCGGGTGTTGGATGATAACGGTAAAATTAACGCTTTTGGCGGCAAATACGAAGGTCTTGACCGTTATGAAGCAAGAAAAGTGATTGTAGCGGAATTGGAGGAGCAAGGCTATCTTGTAAAAGTGGAAGACCTTGCCCATAATGTAGGCACTTGTTACCGCTGTCACAATGATGTGGAGCCCATTATCTCTGCTCAGTGGTTTGTAAAAATGAAACCTTTGGCAAAAAAAGCAATTCAGGTCGTGAAAGACTGCGAAACAAAATTTGTGCCGGAACGTTTCTCTAAAACATACCTTAACTGGATGGAAAACGTTCGGGATTGGTGCATTTCCCGGCAACTTTGGTGGGGGCACCAAATTCCTGCTTGGACTTGCGAAGACTGCGGACATATTACCGTGTCCCGGGATGATGCCCACAAATGTGAAAAGTGCGGAAGTACCAACATTGAACGGGATCCGGATGTATTGGATACTTGGTTTAGTTCTGCACTTTGGCCTTTTGAAACTTTAGGCTGGCCGGAAAATACTGTAGATTTGAAAAAGTTCTATCCGACAGACGTTTTGGTTACCGGATACGATATTATTTTCTTCTGGGTTGCCCGTATGATTTTCTCCGGTTGCGAGCATATGGACCAAACGCCATTCCACACAGTGCTGATTCACGGATTGGTGCGGGATGACAAGGGTAGAAAAATGTCTAAATCTTTGGGTAACGGCATTGACCCGCTGGAGATGATTGAAAAGTTTGGTTGTGACGCACTGCGTATGAATATGGTTACCGGCAATTCTCCCGGAAACGATATGCGCTTCTATGTGGAACGTTGTGAAGCAATGCGGAATTTTGCTAATAAACTTTGGAATGCCAGCCGTTATGTTTTAATGAATCTGTCTAATGGCACCACCAATAAACTCCCGGATATGGGAGACCTTACCATTGCAGACAAGTGGGTGCTGTCCAAACTCAACACACTGATTGCAGAAGTAACTGCTAATTTGGAAAAATACGAAATGGGTGTTGCAGTACAGAAGGTATACGATTTTATTTGGGATACCTACTGTGATTGGTATATTGAACTGACAAAAGCCCGTCTTTACAGTGAAGATGCAAAACAAAAGGAAACGGCGCTGCAGGTTTTAGTGTATGTTTTAGACCAGACACTGCGCCTTTTGCACCCCTTCATGCCTTTTATTACGGAAGAGATTTGGCAGAGTTTGCCCCACGACGGCGAAGCGTTGATTGTTGCCCAGTGGCCTCTGTATCAGAAGGAATTGGAATTTAAGGCGGAAGAAAGCCAAATGGAATCTGTAATGAATGCGATTCGCACCATTCGTAACCGCCGGGCAGAAATGAATGTACCGCCCTCCAAAAAAGCGGCTCTGTTCGTTTTAACCAGCAAGCCGGAAGTGTTTTTGGAAGGCGAAGGCTTTATTCAGCGCCTTGCTTATGCCGACGAAGTAACAATGCTTACGAAAGAACCGGATAATTTAGACGGAATGGTTTGTTGCGCAACCAGCGATGCCAAACTCTATATTCCTATGGGACAACTGGTCGATGTGGCAAAGGAACTGGAACGGATTGAAAAGGAACTGGAAAAAGCCAGAAAGAATCTTGCCGTAATTGAGGGAAAACTTAACAATGAAAACTTTACAGCAAGAGCGCCGGAAGCCGTTGTGAATGCCGAAAAAGAAAAAGCGCAAAAAGCGAGAGATCTAATCACTCAACTGGAAAACAGCCAAGCAGACCTGAAAAAACTATAAAGAAAAGGTCACACAGACAAAAGTTTGTGTGACCTTTTTATTTTGGCGCGTTAATCCGACTGCAAATCCAAAAAGTAGCAATTATACTGTAAATCACAACGGAAAGGAGTGCGTTTTATGCATTTAACAAGTTATTTGCAAGATGGGAAACTAACGGTGGAACTTACTGGGGAAATAGACCATCATTGTGCGAAAAAATATATAGAATCGATTTATTCCAAAATTGAAGCCTATACACCGCGAATTTTAATTTTATGTTTTCGTGAAGTGACGTTTATGGACTCTTCCGGAATTGCGGTTGTGATAAATGCAATGCGAGCAATGACACGCATAGACGGAAAACTAATTTTATCTGATTTAAAAGAACAGCCCATGAAAGTGTTTCGTGCATCCGGAATTGATAAATTGATTGAAATTGAGGAGGTAACAATATGAAATTTGAAAACTATATGGCGCTGACATTTCCCAGTAGGTCTGCAAATGAATCTTTTGCCCGGTCAGCAGTTGCATGCTTTGCGGCGCAGTTGGATCCGACTTTGGAAGAGTTGGGTGATATACGTACAGCAGTATCGGAAGCAGTTACAAATTGCATTGTACACGCATATCCGGACGGACTGGGACTAATCTCACTGCGGTGCAGAATACTAAAGGATAATGTTTTGGATATTGTTATTAAAGACAAGGGTGTGGGCATTCCGGATTTGGAGCAGGCACGCAGGCCAATGTTTACCACCGGTGGTTCCGAAAGAAGCGGTATGGGATTTACCATTATGGAAAGTTTTATGACAAGTTTTTCGGTATGTTCGAATCCTGGTAAGGGGACGAGCGTACATATGCGAAGAAAAATTCAGAAACGGAAATGAGCAGAACGGAAGAATTGATTAGAAAGTCTCAAATGGGGGACTTAAAAGCAAAAGAAAGTCTTGTGGAGGAAAATGCTGGACTCATATGGTCGGTCACCAGAAGGTTCTTTGGCAGAGGCGTTGATGCAGATGACCTATATCAATTGGGTTGCCTCGGTTTTTTAAAGGCTGTTGATGGTTTTGATATGGAATATGGCACCCAGTTTTCCACATATGCTGTTCCCAAAATTGCCGGGGAAATCCGACGTTTTCTTCGGGATGACGGCGCGGTAAAGGTTTCGAGAGGACTGAAAGAGCAGGCGTTGTCCATAAAGACCGCCAGAAACTTGCTGGCCACATCTTTAGGTAGAGAACCAAGTATTTTGGAAATTTCCGAGAAGACCGGGCTTGCGCCGGAAGAAATTGCAGTTGCCGAGTCTGCAACTGCGGTGGTGGAATCCATACACCAAGAAACCGGGCGAGAAGGGTTTACCATAGAAACAGTTCTTACTGATACAAAATCGGAAGATGTAATGTTGGAAGAAATCTCATTAAAACAAGCAATCGACAAACTTCCGGAGCGGGAAAATCTTGTAATCAAATTGCGGTATTTTCACGGATTAACCCAGGCACGAGTTTCCACAGTTTTAGGGGTAAGCCAGGTTCAGGTGTCTCGCATTGAAAAAAAAGCGCTTTCCATATTAAGGTCATATATGTCATAGTTTTTCCTCTTTACCTTTTTGCTTTTTTGCGATACAATATAGGTATCAAATATAGATAGGTAATATTATGACAGACACAAATATTTCCCGGTTCATTGCTGCAAGACGCAGATACATTGAATCGCAGTTTCAAAATTTGAATGATATGCAGCGAAAGGCCGCCCTGACAACGGACGGCCCACTTTTGCTGCTTGCAGGCGCAGGAAGCGGAAAAACAACTGTGTTAATACACAGAATTGCAAATTTGATTCGCTTTGGTTGCGGAAGTGACAGTGAACTGGTACCGGATACGGTGACAGAGAATGATATTTCTTTTTTGGAAAATTTTCCACAAAACCCAACACAGTACGACTATAGCAGAGCAGACGCCCTGTGCGCTTTAGAGCCGGTTTCACCAT
>JAZOXE010000205.1:0-11576 GCA_045659525.1 Faecousia sp.
ATCGGCACCCAATGTGTAAGTCGCATCCGTGAAGGTGATCTTATCTACGCCTGCAACGGTGAGAGACTTATCGGATGCAAATGTTCCCTCCTCCTCTACCGGACGCAAGACAGAGATGGTATCGCCGTCATTAGCAACAGACAATGCCTCTTGCAGAGTCTTAACATAGGTGTCCTCAATTTGGTAATTATAGAATTTTACGGTATAAACACCGTCAGTAAATTCTATGTATCTGCTTTCATCCGTGGCAATCACGGAGCCGGCAGGAAGTTCTTCATCAACTGTCAGGCTAACGTTATCAGAAAGGGTAATCGTTTTTCCGTTAGTGCTGATGTTTGCAGCCTTCACAATGGACATGTTGTGATTGAGCGCCACATTGGAATCCAGTACAGAACGAACATTCACAGACACCTGACATACATCGCTGTGAGTGCCGGCATGGTTAAGGGCTTCGTTAAGATCGCTAAAGACATTTGTTGTACCATCGCAAGTGACTGTAATGGGTGTTTTATTAAAAATCCGAATAGAAGCAGAGATTTCTCCAATGGAAACATCACAGTCAACTGTAAAACCACGCTTCAGTTCTTTGTTTTTCACAAAACTCTTATCAACAGTGAGTGCGTAGTAGGGATTGCCATTTCCATCAACTTTCTTAAGAGAGCCAAGGGTGTTACTTGTACCAACAATATCCAGTCTGCGAAGTGTTGCGCTCGCCGCTTTCAAAGCGATTGCGAAGCCCTTCATGTCGTTATTCACGTCCCGCAGAATTTTGGACTTAATGCTGCTGTCCAGTTCCAGGCTATTAAGCATTGCGGTAAAGTCAGCAGCCGTGTTAATATCCCGAACGGCTTTAATTACTTGCGCCACAGTAAGTTTGTCATAAACACTCTCCAGAACACTGAAGTCGGCATAGTTATAGTAGTTAGCAATACCGTTCAAGATATTCTGCCGCATTGCGCCTGTGCTGCCGTTTGCAAGGATAACAGATGCAAGAACAACGTAGCCGGAGTCGTGGGTCAAGTCTACATCAACTGAACCGGAAACATCACCGGTAACCAGGAATGTTCTTTCCTCACGGATGATGTTATCCATGGAAATCTGAGCATTTACGGTTGTTGTGTCTGCAAGACCGGCCAAGATTTTAGAAAGTTCATTTCTTAAAGAGCCAGTCACATAAACCTTAAGATTATAGGTTTCTTTTTCTGCCGCAGAGCCACCGCTAACGGTAAAGTAATCGCCTTGCGCGCCGTTTTCTTTAGAAATCTCAATATTCCAAGGCGCAGTCTTAATATCATATTTTGCAATTAAGCCATCATCGGAAGCGCTGAGTTTCTGAGACAGTGTTGCAAAGTCGGTAAAGTCAGCAATCAAATCGTTGGCAATCGTAGAAACATCTGCAGCAGAGAACCAGTTGAGAACTGCATCGATGGCTGCATACAGTTTGTTGTCTTCTGCAAGCATTCCAACAATATCATCCAAACGGAAATCAAATACCTTTCCGTTGTCCAGATACAAGCATGCAGAATTATAGTGGTTCATAGCAATGTACATAACAGCCTCAGCCGCTATGCTTACAAGGCTTTGCTTGTTTGCAAATTCGATAATATCATCGGGTGTCGCATTGAGTGTCAACGTCAGATTATTATTTTCATCGCCAACGAAGGTAAAGAACTTGTTGTAAACAACGCCATCATCACCTTGCACAAATCCACCCTTAAGGCAGGATGTAACATCCGTCAGGTACTTGCCGCCAACCACGGTTGCACCGGTTACAGTTCCGGTGACTGTACCATCGCCGTTCAAATTATAAACATTATCAACAATAAACAGTCTGCCATTGGAGGAAATATTACCGTTTACAGTCTTGCCGTTCAAATCCAGAACAGCGTTACCGGTAAAGTTCAAATCTGCATCAACATCATCCAGCAAAACAACAATATTTGCAGAAGATGCTTTGCTTGCAATATCAGCCGCAGTAGCAAGACCTACCTTATTGGTAATACCTTCTGCTTTGGCATCAACAAAGAGTGCATCGTAGTCGCGATTAATATTGGTGAGTTCTGCTTCAACAGTAGCATGAATACCGGAATCATATTCATAAATCAACTGTGACAGTTGAATGTCGATGCCGTCAATGGCATCACCGTAAAGTTCATCCAGTTTTTCATCTACAGATACCTGCAGTTCATCTATTACTTTATCAATGGGAATCTGTTCAAGATCGAGGAGTGCACCACCGCCGGTAGGATATTCAACAATGTTCTTGTCGTAACGACTGGTAAATGCATTGTAAATATACTCCAGACTTGCTTGCTCATTGGAAAGCCCCAAAGCAGTAAGTTTGTTGCACAAATCATCTGCCTTATCAAGGACCTTTGTTGCGCCTAACATAGCGATGGAATTTTCAACGGCGCCCCAATCAGCAGAATTCTTATTCAGAAGTGGATCGACCAAATCCAGAATGTAACCAAGTGCAATTTGGTGGTTCATGGCATTAAAGTCATGAATATCCGCTTCACCTGTAAGGGTCATAGCGGCAACTGCAGCACCGTAGGCCGCATCCGGCAGTGTTACAACAGCATCGACAACGCCATTGTTCATTTCCACCTGAACATACTCGCCCGCTTTCTCTGCCGCTGTCTTAAAGTCCTTCATGAGTTCTGCATCAGTGGTCATGGTGATGTAGAAGTCAAGTGCGGTCTTATCATCGGCACTGCTACCCAACTCAACTACTGTCTTCAAAACTTCCATACCCAGTTCATTGTGGGTATAGTTTGTAATCACATCACCGGGCAGAACCAACTGCTCAGTTGTTCCGTCTTCATGAATCTTTCTTGCAACGGATGCAATGGAAATGCCACTGTTAAGGAACGCATCCACAAGCGTCTGCATATGGTATTGGTTTCCGTCATAGAAGGTTTCGCCGTTAATGGTAAAGTAGGCATAGTTCGCCTGAATCAGCGCAACGCCGAATTCCACCATATCGTGCCGGGGATGGGTATGGTCGATGCGCAGAACCAAAGCGTATTTGCCGTTGGCGTCTTTCGTCAATACCAACTTACCGTTGGCATTATTCACCATTCTAATGAGCGCTGCTTCACGGCGGGCATTGGCTTCTGCTTCGATGTCAACTTCGTTACGGGTGATTTCCATCGTACCTGCAACAATGGCCTTAAACTGATCCATTGTCAAATGTACGATGCCGTTTGCCAGCGGTGTTGTGCCGATATAGTAATCGTAGCGCATACCTTCAGTTGTATGGGCAGGCAGAGTAATCTCTGTGTCGATATAGGACATGGTGTCCACAATCTCGCCGCCAACAACTACATTATAGATATTGGGTTCCCAGGACATTTGGAACGCAGTGTTGGAAGAGACTACGGTATCCGCAAGATTTTCAACCTCGTGATAGTAGTTCTCCAATTCTCCAGTCATACCGACCTGGGATGCAAGGCTCCGAGCCCAAGCAAGCAGTTGCTCTCTTGTAATGCTTTCGCCGGTGGCAATGGTATCCGTATCTACATAGGTATTGTTCCCCAATTTAACCGTCATGGTTATTGTGGAAGTTGCAATACCAGACGCGGTCAGTTCTGTTGTCCACAGGAAACTGCTGGGCGCATTGGTGTAATTGGTTGCCAAGTTGCCGGTAGATACCGTCTGCAAAGTGCTAAGCAGAGATACCAAGTCCAGCATATTGGTAACATCAATCAGGTCATGGTCAACACCTTCCGTCTCCAACTTTGCCGCTTCACTTAAGATAGCCGCCATTGCGTTAAAGGTGTTTGCATATCCGGCAGGAACTTGCGCTATAAAGGCCGGGTCAGCAACCAACGCAACCATAATATTGTTCACAGCAACAATTTGGCTGACGTAAGTTTCCTCACGTGTATAGAAGTCCAGCATACCACCGGCAGGTGTTGCGTACTGCTTTGTTTGCGCATCATAACCCGCTGCGATAGCATAGTCATTCATTGTGTAATATAAGGGAATATAATCGCCGTTGGCGGGAATCAAAGCATCCAACGCCTTTGCCGCAACGATTGTTTCAGGAGCAAAACCCAGTCCTGCGCCCAGACTGTCAATCATACCCAAAATATCCTTAAGGGTATTATTGTTGGTAACAATCTTTTCGGAATTAAGTTCCTTCATATATTCCATACAAGCAACCAAACTGTTCAAACGAGTCTGTTGGCTCTTGTATTCAGAAGAAAGTTTATAAGGAACGTTCATGGCGTCCAGCAGAGCCTGGGGCTCAATGCCCAGCGCAACCGCAGTAACAGCCAATTGATAGCGAATCTTAGCTTCTTGGAAGTCAAAATCATCGGTCGCAGTATATGTGCCACCGGTCATATCATGGGAAACGCCATCCAAAATAACCATATTTGCAACCCACTCAAGATTACCAACGCGAGAACCGAAATTCGGTGCAGTAATCAATGTGGACTGTGTGCTTTCCTGATAAGATACACTTACCAATTCACTATAAGGAACGCGAAGTTGGAAAGGATGGACAGGACGAAGTGCACCATTTTTCAAAATGTTCTGAATGTTCTCTTCTAAACCATCCGTTGTGTTAAGAACCAAATCCAGCAAATCTTTGCGTTCGGATGCCACGCCTTCAGTGCGGCTTAAGGAAGTATCCTTTGTAATTGTGAGGACACTACCCTGCTCCATCACAGTTTCACCGTTTACGCTATAAACGTATTCCAGTTGCGCATCACTGTGGGTAGGCAGAACCATACGGTAGCCGTAAGGCAAACTATCCGTATGTACACTATCGAACGTATTGTCATAGTTTACGGCATAACGCTTCGGCATAAAGGTAACTGTATACTGAATGTTCGCAGTCAAGGTGTCGGGAATTTCAGAAACACTAATTTCAAAATTCTCTGTGTCAATAGCACCCTGCCAACTGTTCAGCGCCAATGCCTGGGAACCAGCATTTTCCACAGCCGCTAAAATTTCTTCTCTTGTTGCACCGTCACGGAGGATTACGGTTGTGTGTTCCCCATATGCAGGCAGTTCCTTGGTGTCTTCGGAATTATCCTTGCTGGGATCTGTGATGAACGCCTTATATGTCACATGCACATTATGACGGTTCAGTTCGTACATAACAGTGGTATTTGCAATATGCAAGGTTGCAGGGACCGTTCCGTTCCAAGCGGATGCGCACAAAAGCGCATTGGTATTCAAGTCAGCATACTGCTCTCCGGTCAGATTATCTTTTACAAGAGCAGGCGCATTCCAAGTATCGTTTGTAAATGCTGTCTGTACCGGGGCTGTCGTTGCAGTAAACGCATCGAGCATAGCAACCAAAATTCTCAATTTATTTTTCTGAGATTCCAGTTGTGCAACGCCGGTTTCCAGTTCACCTAATTTTGTGTCTGCCGTTTTCAGCAGTTCCAAAGCAGCACAGCCCTTATTATAGGCAGCAGTGCCGGCTGCGATTTGGGTTTCAGCCTCCAACATAGTTGTTTGGGCTTGCAGCAACAATGTTTTTGCAGTCTTAATTTGGTCTAATGCACTCTTCAGTTGCTGCAATTGCGCAAGAACAGCAGCTACTTGAGGGATTCCAGCCATATGTGTAAGTCTGCTAATAGCGTTGTCTACATCCGTTTCGCTGGTAATTGACACGCCGTATGCACTGGCTGCAGTATTGGCAGTTGCCAACAGCGCGCCACGCTGTGCATCTAAAGTAGCAATCAGACCATCAATATCAGCAGCGCAAGTAACATGGGAAAGAACACTCTGTCCCAGTTGGGTATTCAATGCATCAATTTTTCCATTTACCTCAGCAAGACCAGCAGCATACAGTGTCTTGGCTTCTTCAAGACTATTTTTTGCCGTGTCAAGTTCCGTCTCAAGGGCAGCAATCAGCGCCTGCAGTTCGGTACGACTATTAACCCGTTCTGCTCTTCCCTCTTCTGCCAGTTTTGCATTGATTGCAGTATAAACCGCATTCTGCATTTCAGGAACGTTAGTAGAGATATACAAATCAATGGAGGAAACAAACCGCTTCATTGCAGTGCTTACCGCAGTCAATTCGGTAAAATTCTTATTCAGCGTTGTCTTAAAATCGGAGCCGTTAACAAGAAGTTTTTCCAAATAACTTGCACCGGCAGTATTATCCCAGAATTTCGCGAAATCCAGTCCGCCATTTTTCTGACTGTTCAAAGACGCTGCCGCATTCTTTTCCGCAAGGCTCATACTTTCGGTGATGGGCGTGCCAGCAACCACATTATAGTTACTGTCAATGGTATAAACCGGCAGAGAGATGCCTGTCAAAGAAAGCGCATAGACAAGTTCAAGGGCGCACTTGTTATCCAGTTGCGGCAAATTGAAAATCAACACATCTAAAATGCTATCTGCGCTGATATTGTCAACGTTAAAGCCATAGGAAGATATAATTGCATTAATTTGCGCCTTTGTTGCGGCATCCATCTGTGTACCAACGCCAACCGCATCGATATGTTTGAGAACTTCGATATCGGAATACAGTTTGTTGGGTGCAGAAAGAATCGTTCCCGCAGCGTCCACTTCTTCTGCGGAAAGTGTTATATCCAGCGTATATGTAGCAACAACATCAAAACTGTTGCCGGAATAGGCATAAGTTCCTACATACTCATCATCTTGCACAGAGAAAATACGGTTGTCTTCCAGTGTTCCGTTTTCATCCTTCAAAATAAAACTAACCGGAACCCATGTAAAGCCATCCTTGGTGTAAGGAACAGCATAAACCTTTTTATCCGCTTCATTAACACGAATGAGGCCCGGTTCTTCCTCGCCCGGTTTCGTGTAAGTATAGGTTTTATCGGCAGTTAACAGTCCAGACTGAATAATGGTCTCCTCCGCATCGGATAAGCCACCTACGTTCTGAACCAAAAGTTGTCCCAATGTGACACTTTCACCGCTTTCAGATCCGGTAGATGTTGCGTAAGTACGCAATGCCGCACTAATATTGCTACAGGACAGTATCATAACTACTGCTAACAGCATAGCCATGTAGCGCTTAAAGCCTTTCATAAAATTCATCCTTCATGCCTCCTGTTGTAAATCTCTCCCGCCAAAATTGCGGAATGTACAAAATATGCATAACTAACAAATGCAGCAACGCAAACGCAGAAAATATCAAAACTAATTCGTATACTCCACCGTTCATATTACGCATAGTTATTTATTTTATTATACGGCTTATCTCCACCTATTGCAAGCATAATTTTTAATTTTTTTGACAGTTAAATTAGCAAATTACAAATATTTATGGCTAAAAATGGCAAAAAAAGGAAAGACGCAGTAAAACCGCGTCTTGCCACACAAAAATCTTGGATTATTCCTTATTTTTTACAATGTCAATAGGGTTAAGTTTATGAATCCATAAGAAGGGTATAACCGTGGAAACCAAAGCAATAACCGCAGCAAGAGCGCTATACCCCGCAAGCATACCGTCATCAGGTACTAAAAGCGCATATCTGGAGATAACCGGACTGTTCAAAAGTTTTATTAATTGCCCAGTTAACTCATTGTTGACAATATAAACTGCGCAATAACTGCCGATAATTGTCAGTAGAGAAATCAAAACACCGGTGTAAACCACCTGTAACGCAAAAATCACTGCAGTTGTGGATGAACCTGCACCAATTGCTTTCATGATACCCAGCGTTTTGCGCTTGCGTTTCAGGTTCATATAGGTATTTAAGACCAGTAAGAGTGCCATAGCAATTAACATTGCTTGGGCAATAAATTGGAATGTGCCATCAAATACGCCAATAATTCGAGTGATTCTGTCAATTTGTTGCGGTGTTGTTGCACTGAAGAACAAATTATATTCATCCTTAATTCCTTGCAAAGCATCGCTGCCAAACAAACCGCTACAGTAAAGACCGTTACAGCAGATATCATCTTTATAGAGTTCAATGCTTGTCTCTGCAGAAATGCGGAGTCGGTTTTTAGCCTCAGATTGCGCCGTTCCAATTACACCTACAATTTGCATTTCCCCCTCGAACTTACCCGGTACTGAAAATTTGATTTTCCTGGTAGCAAGTTCGTCCTGGGGCACAAGCGATGCTGTTTGATAATCCGTACCGAACAGTTCATTATAAAGCGCGGTCGGAATTTGTATCTCGTTCCCTTTCAGAGAATAATCGGAGGCAGGAAAAAGATTTGCCGCTTCAAAATCCACACTCGCACCGTTTGCCTGAATCTGAACTTCCGTTTGTGACTGATTTATGTACGGTTTGTTTTTATCAAGATAAGATAAATGGGCATCATAGAAATTCGGATTAACGCTATAGCACACAGCATAATCATTTATGCAAACATCCATAAAGTCACTGTGATTCAGATTAGACTGGTTGATTTTACCCTCATTTTCGATGTTAGTAATAATATCCGCGAATTTATCTTGATAGCCGGTAGAGATAATTGCAGAAACAAACATACCGCCACTACCAAATTCTTCGCAATCTAAAACGTCATCATAAGAAGTTAGACCAAGACGTTCAATTTTTATAAGTGAGTCAGCAAGATAATCCGTAATAATCACGCCGGCATTATTCTGTGATATTTCACCACATAAAACATCCAGTTTTCCATCTTTGCCGTATTTCTTTATCAGATATTCTTGATTGCAGACCAATGTTCCGTTACTGTTAAGAATATACGCACCCTTAAAAACATTGTTGGTGGATACGCGCAACTGCTGCACTTGGGGATTATCTCTGCACAAGTCCATATTATACATTTTGAAGACTTGACCGCTATATGTTTCTTCAACCAACGTTTGCAGTTTCTCATCAATAGGTAAACATTTACCAAAATTAATATTTCCGCCTTCGTCAACTTCGCCTTTACAAACAACAACATCACGGCTACTGTCTTCATTGTAAAAAGTATTCACCTGCGCAACGCCGTTAAACTGTGTAAAAAGTTGTCCTAAAATGGAAATGACCATAATAAAGGCAAGGGTTAACGATACAAGGGAAGACTGTAAAATCGTAGTCTTCATAAATTTTAGAGAATACTGCAATTTATGAAGGGCAGACATTCTTCTATGCTTTCCTCTATAGCAGTTCATTTCCCCATTAGGTTGAACCGTGTCCTTAAAACCGGACACATTCTGTGCAAATAGTCTGGTATTTTTGTGGCGGTTAATATTATTTATGTCTTCTGTGCTCAATATCTTTTGGTGAGGCAGGATAATTCTGTCTTCTTCAATAACCAGGTCATCCGTATAGTCCATTGTCTTGGACACATCAGAAACAACCTTGCCGTCCGCCAATTCAATAATCCGGTCACCGTAGTAATAGGCATCCTTTGTGCTATGCGTGATTACAATCACAAGTTGTTCTTTTGCCAGTTCCCGGAACAGTTCTAAAATCACTTTACCGGTTTTACTGTCAACATTACCGGTGGGCTCGTCTGCCAAAATGATATCCGGATTCTTCACCAGTGCACGGGCAATGGCAACCCGTTGTTTTTGACCGGCAGACAACTCACGGGGATACCGATTAACGTATTTATCCATCTCCAACTTTGCAAGCACTTTCCGAATGCTTACATTGTGGTGATTTTGTAGATCGAGCGCAATTTTTAGATTATCATAAACTGTAAATTCATCAATCAAACAGCAATCCTGAAAAACAAAACCAATTCTCTGATTGTGGATATCGTTAAAATCAGCAGCGGAACATTCCGAATAACGGGTTCCGTCAAAAATGATTTCACCGTCTGTCATACTGTCCAGCGCACCAATCATATTCAGCAGCGTAGATTTGCCGCTACCGGATTTGCCGATAACAAATACCAAACCTTTATCCGGAAGTGTCAGATTGATATGGTCATTTGCTAAATATTCGCTGTCATTTTTCTTATACTGTTTACAAAGGTCGATTAATTGAATCATAATATCACCCTTTCCGCTTGTTGTTTATACTTTACTGCAAACACTGATGAATTGCAAGTTTTTTCTATTACATCTGACTCGACTGCCAATTGACAATATGCCTTTATTTAGATAAAATAAGAAACAGAACTACGGAAGGAATGTTACTATGAAATTTTTACTTATTTTATGGATTTCTAAAATCGTTGCCGTTCTTGTCAGTATCATCGACAAAAAACGTGGCAGTAATTATTCAGGCAAAATTGCCGTAAAACTTATGCCGGATTTCGTATCCCGTTTCCGGGGCATCGATTATAACAAAGTAATCTTTATATCCGGTACAAACGGCAAATCCACCACGACAAACTTACTGTACCATACGCTGGTTCGTGCCGGAAAGACCGTTGCCTCCAATTTAGAGGGTGCAAATATGATGACCGGAGTTGCAACAACACTTATTAAAAATTCCGGTTTATTTGGAAAACTAAACAAAGAATTTCTTGTGTTAGAAATTGATGAACGGAGTTTTCCCGGGATTCGAAAACATCTCCCCGGCAAACATTTAGGCCTTACCAATTTACAAAAAGACCAGGTGCAAAGAAACGGCGACCCGGATTTTATTCTGCGTAAATTCCAAAACGCAATCACAAAGGATATGACGCTGTACCTTAATAACGAGGAACCCCGTAGCCGTTCCCTTGAAGATTATGTTGATAATTGTGTTTACTTTAGCGTAGAAAAAAACGATCGTTCTTACACCAATGAAGACTTTTATGCCGTCACACTTCCCTGCCCCAAATGCGCAAACCCCATTTCCTATCAGTACTACAATTTAGCCAACATTGGAAAATTCTCCTGTGATGCCTGCACATATAAATCAGTTGAAACTCCGCAGGTATGTATTAACGAAATTGACTATAAAGCAAGCACTTTTGTCTGTGGCGACAAAAAGTGGCAAGTCCCCTATTCCAATCCTTTCTATATTTACAACTTTGCAATGTGCATCGCAATCTGCAGAAACTTCCAAGTTTCCGATGATGAGATTATGAAAGGATTTTCCACATTCAAAAACCCCGCATCTCATGAGGATATTATCTACTACAACGGAAAAGAGATTCACTATCTCCGGGGTAAGCAGGAAAACCCGGAGGCTCTGCAATCAGAACTGGACATTATTGCCACTGACAAACGCAAAAAGGCTGTATTTGTCGGTCTTTACCGCGTAGCGGATTTCGAACCGCATTACAGCGGAAGTTTCTATTTCTTCGACTGTGACTTTACACCTATCGTAAATAGCAATGTTGAAAAGTATGTAGCATTTTCCCGCTCTGAAGCCAACGACATTGCTATGCGTATGATTCTTGCCGGTGCAAAAAAAGAAGATGTTATGGTATATGATACCGACAATATCAGCGCAGTATTCCAGGCACTGAATGACATAGAAACAGACGTTATCTATGTTTTGACGAACCCGAAGCATGCCGGAGTTGTAAAGAATTTCTTTGCAAAAGGAGGAAGCACCAATGCATAAAATCAACGTTGGTTGGATGTATCCAAACCTTTTAAATCTTCACGGCGAACGCGGCAGTGTACAAGCACTGGTTCAAATCGGCAAGAATTTAGGATTTGATGTTTCTGTCGTCCGAATCGAGACACCGGACTGTCCCATTGATTATGAAAATTTAGATCTTCTTAT
>JAZOXE010000206.1:0-4208 GCA_045659525.1 Faecousia sp.
GAGGAAACGAATTATGGTAAAAACTATATTTAATCAGTTGTGGAATCAGCGGAAGATGAATTTCTGGATATTCTTGGAATTATTAGCAGTGAGTTTCTTCCTTTGGCTGGTATTGGACCCTGTGTATGTGCTGAATGTAAATAAACAGACACCGAGAGGTTATGAAAGTGAAGGGCGGTATGTACTCGACTTGGGTAGTTATTTCCCAGGGCATGGTGATTATGATACCACAGAAACACTGGCATTACGCAAGGAAGCCTTTATGCGGATTGCCCGTATCGTACGTGATTTACCAGAAGTGGAATATTTCAGCATTTCTGGAAGTAATGCGTTCCCGAATGCAGGAGGATTTTATGGCGACGCTTTCTTTGCTGACACCACGCAGGCCGCCAAAGAAAAAGGGATGCGTGTCCAATGGACTCAAAACTGTTGCGATGAAGGTAGCCAATTTTTCCTAACGTACGGAATGAAAGATGCGCGCAACGGAAAGGATATTATTGTTCCTGTCGATGCTGCTGACCGTGAACTTTGTTTCATTCCTGCAGATATGGCAAAAAAATTGTATGGCACAGTCGAGGTTGTTGGAAAGAAAATATTCTTTGCAGAAGGTGCTCAATCTGCAGAAATAGCCGGTGTGTTTGAGGATTATAAGCATCGGGATTACAATCAACCTTATCCGTTTGCGGTTCGTTTCCCCAAAGGATTGGTTTCTATATTTGGTAATTTGGAATATGCCATTGTTTTTTGTCTAAAAGACGGTGTCGACGCAAAACGTTTCGAATCTCGATTTATGAAAGAAGTGGCGCCGCAACTGAAACAAGGGAACTACTATCTGAATAGATTGAGAACTTTTGAAGAGGTAGGTGAAAGTTTCGCTAAGGCTCAAGGTATTCATATAAAACTTAATACTCAATTTTCTTTGGCAGCCTTTGCCTTGTTGTGTATCTTTCTCGGTACGTTGGGGACATTCTGGGTGCGATGCGATGATCGCCGTCAAGACATCGGTTTGATGCGTAGTTTGGGAGCGTCAAAAACAACTATCGTTCGTCAGTTCTTTGTAGAGACTGGATTACTCGTTACATTAGCCTTTGTCTGTGCGCTTCCTTTGTTGATGCATTATGTACACGAAAGCGGTATGTATTATGCAGTGGTGGCAGGCGAACCGAAAGATTCTCTCGCAGTTTGGTGGTTGGAAACCGTTCCTCATTTCTGTATGGTGCGTCTCTTTACTTACGTGATATTGTTGTTTATAGCCTTGTTAGGTACATATATTCCTGTAAGCCGTGCGGTAAATGTACTTCCATCAGATGCTTTGCGGGATGAATAAATGGCGCTTCCCACCTTTGAAACTTTGAGAAAGGTGGGAAGTGCTTATTTGAAAATGTGTGAACTTCTTCATTCGGGAACTTCAGCGTAATCCATTGAAAGATAGGATATCTGAAGTTCCTGACAAAGTGAAAACACTATTCAAATAAATCTTCTAATAAGACTTCCTTCTGTATATGTCCGGAGTAGGAATTTTGTTTCACTCCGTAGGTTGTGACGAATGTTAGTTGCAAAGACTTTCGGGTTTGGGTCTCTTCTTGGAAAGCCGCTGTTTTGTGGCGTAAGACTTCGTCGTATTTCTTGTCTATCACGAACTCCTTCTGTGCATACTTCATTTCGCATAAGTTTACGGTTTGGTCTTTACGGTCAATAACCAAATCGATTTGTGCTCCTTCTTCGGAAATTGTGCTTCGCCATGATGAGGTCAAACTCTGTACACCGGATATGCCTAAAGCCTTCTTGATTTGTGCAATATGTGCCAAGCAAAGCATTTCGAAGGCATAACCGCTCCAAGAACGATGTGTGCCGCTTCCCAATGAATTGGTCCAAAAATGTTCGTCTCGATATCGATTCTTTTGGATGAACCGGAAATAAAATAAAGTAAAGAAATCCGTCAGTTGAAAAAGCGTATCTTTCTTTTGTTTGGCAAATGGTTCGTATTGACGGATGAATCCGCAACTTTCCAGTTCTTTCAGCATGGTAGTCAGTCCTCCATTGTTAGGAAGTTTGGTTTGCTGGATGATTTCTTGTCGGGTCAGTCCTTTCCCTTTGGAGGATAATGCTTCAACTATACGGATATAGTTTTCTGAATATTTGAACAGGGCTCGATATAGGTTGTCAAACTCTCCGTCCAATGCACAACCTACCTCAAAGAAGAGGCTGTCAATGTTTTGGGCAACACTGAATCCTTTCTGCATTTGTTTCAAATAAAAAGGCACCCCTCCCATAATCATGTAGCATTCGGCTATCTCGCGATTGGAATAGTTAAATCCTTTGGCGTCGAAATATTGTTT
Source organism: Faecousia sp. (assembly GCA_045659525.1). Lineage (GTDB taxonomy): Bacteria > Bacillota > Clostridia > Oscillospirales > Oscillospiraceae > Faecousia. The sequence goes on from JAZOXE010000206.1 coordinate 2,340, forward strand.
GCATTCTTGTAAGGTAAAAGGTTCTATCGGCATGCGATGTGTCAGACGGTTATGTAGTCCTCCCCGGTTGTTGATGAGTTTGTCTATCATCCATGAGGTGGCAGAACCGCAGACTATCAGTTTGATGTCCGAACGGGCGGAAGCCCATGAATTCCAGAAATGTTCCAATGCGCTGACGAAATTGGATTTAGGAGTATCCATCCAGGGAAGTTCGTCGATAAAGATAATTTTCTTTCCTGTGGGTAACGTTTCTATATATCGGCAAAGTGCTTCAAAAGCGTACAACCAATTTTCAGGAACGGGAATGTCTTTACCGCTGAATTTTCGTAATTCCAAAGTGAAATTTAAAAGTTGGTCTTGCATAGTTACATTATCCATGCCTGTTACATAGAATGCGAAATGTTCGCCCAGTAACTTTCTGACAAGAAAAGTCTTTCCGACACGGCGCCGTCCGTATATGGCAATGAATTCAGATTCATTGGAATCCATGAATCTAATCAGATTTTCTTGTTCCTGTTTCCTTCCGATAATTTCTTTGTTCATGATAATGCGGTATTAAAACTTGCGTAAAGTAATATAAAAACATTGGATTACGCAAGTTTTAATACCGCATAAATTTAAATGGGGAGAATCCTTTTGGTATAATTAACAGGTAAAATGAGGTCTGTTCAGGTATAAAAACTATCTTTGCTAAAACCACCAATCCACACAAAGATGAAGACTCGGATATTCTCACTCGTGCTGATGTTAGTACTTGCCATTACCTTGCAAGCGCAGACATACACGCAACTTTGGAAAAACGTAGAACAAATGGAACAGAAAGACATGCCTAAATCAGTCATTGCTGAGGCGGAGAAGATATATGCGAAGGCAAAGCAAGAACGGAACGTACCGCAGATGATGAAGGCTTATCTTACCATGATGACTTGTCGTGGGAATATCACTCCGGATAGTATTGCAGTAGATGTAAAGGGTTTGGAAGAATGGGCGGAAGCATCTTCTACACAAGTGCAAGACAAGGCTGTGCTGTATTCCATATTGGGGGATATTTGTATTCGTAATGATTTCGAAAAAGGAAACCGCTATTTGCATCTGTCTTTGAAAGATAGTTTGAAGTTGGTGGATTATGCGGCGGAAAAGTTAGTGCCTATGGTGATGTCGGGAGAAACGAGTAGACTCTATTTCGACAATAATCTTTATGACTTGTTGGCTCGACGAGCGATTCAACTTTGGGAACAGAACCAGTGGAATGCACAACAAGAAGAAACTCGGAGAACCATTTCACAGACTTATCAATCCTTATTACATATATATAAGGTAAAGGGTATGCGCTCGGCATGGCTCTTGACTGCTCTTGATGCAAATCCGCAAGCCGACGATAAACAACTCCGTGAATGGATGCAGGAGTATGGTGACTTGGATGTATGTGCGGAGGTGTATTTGCGTTTGGCGCGCTGGATGCTTCGTGATAATAATCCGGCAGAACGATTGGCTTTGCTTCGGGAGGGAATCAAGCGATATCCTCAATACAACCGAATTAATGCTTTGAAGAATGAAGAACGTGAAATCTTGTTGCCGAGGTTGAGTCTGTCGACGGAGTATGTCTATCCCGGCGAACCAATATCTATTCGCGTGAATCATCGTAACTTGAAAGGCTTTTCGTTGAGTATTTATCGAATTAACTTGCCGGCTGAATCCTTCTTGCTTTCGGAAGTGAATCTTGAAAGTATCACGAGATTTGGAACTTACCTTCGTCGGGAACATTTCGATATGCCGTCTACTCCGGACTATCGCGAACGGACGGATACGATTAACTTGCTTATACCAGAGGCAGGCATTTACTATTTGGTTACAGAACCGGATGGATAT
>JAZOXE010000207.1:0-2508 GCA_045659525.1 Faecousia sp.
TTTTTGGAGCTAGTGACCTGACTCGAACAGGCGACCTTCTCATTACGAGTGAGATGCACTACCGACTGTGCTACACTAGCAAGCGAAAGTATTATACCGATAATTTATTGGGTTGTCAACCTTTTCTTTCCCTATTCTCTCTACTGTCACCTATTTACTTATGGGATCGTAAATTTCAAAAACCCGCAAAAATAGTCTTGACAAATTCTGATAAATGCAGTATTATACACAAGCTGACTGCAATCGCGGTCGACATGGAGAAGTCGCGTAGCTGGCCGAGCGCGCACGATTGGAAATCGTGTATACCCCAAAAGGGTATCGAGGGTTCAAATCCCTCCTTCTCCGCCATAAAAAAACCACACCAAAAGGTGTGGTTTTTTGCATTTATTTGAGATTTTCCAGAATGACTCCCAACGCGGCAGCAATTGTCTGATTGCGGATTTCTTCTCGGCTCCCGGTAAAATAGCAAGCTCTGCTGATCGTCTTCTTCTCATCGCTATAACCGATATACACTGTACCGACCGGGTTGCCGAAGTCATCTCCCCCCGGTCCGGCAAGACCGGTAACGGAAACGGCTACATCCGTTTCCAAACGTTTTCTCGCCCCAACCGCCATTGATGCGGCCACTTCTGCAGATATCGGACCTTTTTCCCGCAGAAGTTCTTCCGGCACGTCCAGAATTTTCTGTTTTATCTCGTTTGTGTAACTGATAATTCCGCCTTTATATACGGAAGAACTACCGGCAACAGATGTCAGCGCCGCACCAATACCGCCACCGGTGCAACTTTCCGCCGTTGCCAAAGTCTTCCCTTTCAGGGCTGTTAAAACATCACATAAAAGGCTCATCATTATATTTCACCGTAATCTTTTCTACCGTTTCCAGCGCCTGCAAAATCAGTGCTTCCCTATCCAGTTTCTTTTCTGCATGGAGCAGTTGCCCCAATGTAGGCTTTGTCTTGGGGTGTTTCGGTGTGAATACCGTACAACAGTCCTCATAAGGTAAAACGGAAGTTTCCAATGTCCCGATTTTTCGCGCAATGGTCACAATTTCTTCCTTATCCATACCCACAAGAGGCATGAAGATGGGAATATCCACCACTGCGCCGGTAACGGCCTTCGCCTCCATGGTCTGACTTGCAACCTGACCTAAATTTTCACCGGTAATCAGCGCTTTACAACCATCTTCTTTGGCAATTCTTTGGGAAATTTCCATCATAAACCGCCGCATGATTAAGGTAAAGAATTCCTCCGGACAATTGTCACGGATAGCCTCCTGGATCTGGGTAAAGCCGACTACGTTTACAGTCATTCTGCCACAGTATTTGGTGACCAATCTTGCCAGTTCCATTACTTTATTCTTGGCAAGTTCCGACGTATAGGGATAGGAGAAGAAATGGACGCATTCCACCTCTACCCCTCGCTTGGCTATCATATACGCCGCCACCGGAGAGTCGATACCTCCGGAAAGCAGACACATAGCGCGACCGCCGACACCGGTGGGTAATCCACCTGCACCGGGCACTGCCGGGCCGTGGACATAAGCCGCCAAATCCCGCACTTCCACATAAACCGTATAAGCAGGATTGTGCACATCCACCATGCAATCCGGGTGGGCTTCCGCCAATCGGCCTCCGATTTCCTGCGAAATACCAATGGACGTTAAGGGGAACGACTTATCGGAACGTTTGGACTCCACCTTAAAGGACGTTGCGCAATCCAAATCCGCGCCCAAATATTCTTCCGCAGTTTCATAAATACTGTCTAAATCTTTTTCGCAGGCGCGACTGCGACACAGGCTAACCAAACCGAAAATGCAACGGCAGGCTTCCCACGCACCATCCACATCCGCCATATCATCCATAGGCTCCACATAAACTGTGGACTGCATAATATACACATCAAAATTGCCGTAGGGCTTCATTCTTCTGCGAACATTCTGCCGCAATTTATCTTCAAATTGCCGTTTATTCGCGCCTTTTAAGACAATCTCGCCTAACTTTAACAAAAATATTTCTTTCACGGTATTTTCCTCTCCCTTTACAGTTCAATACTCCGGTACTGAATGGCTTCCGCAATATGGTCGGCTGTAATCTCTTCACTGCCGCTTAAATCCGCCACCGTTCTGGCAACTTTCAGTATCCGGTCATAACTTCTGGCAGTTAACCCAAATGCATCAAATGCCGCCCGCATCATTTCCGAACCTTCCTCATCCAATTTACAGAAATACCGCAATTCCGTCGGGCCCATTCTGGCATTGCACATGGTACCGTCATTACCGAAACGCTGATGCTGAATCTGTCTTGCCGCATTTACACGCTTGCGAATCTCACTGGAAGGTTCTGCCTCTTTTCTGCGCTGTAACTGCTCAAATTCCACTGCGGGAACTTCCACAATGATATCAATTCTGTCCAGCAACGGCCCAGAAATACGGCTGCGGTAGTTTTCCACCGACGCTTCCGTACAATTACATCTGCCGGAGGGGTCTCCGTACCAACCGCATTTGCACGG
>JAZOXE010000208.1:0-12722 GCA_045659525.1 Faecousia sp.
CCAAGCGCGTAGCGCCACCTTATTATAACATACAACAAATTCTTTTGAACTATCAACCACCCTCCGGGTGGTGTTTTTATTTGGTATCGGTATTCAGACGAATGGACTCGAAAGCCGGCTCTTAGCAACAGTCCGGTGGACTGTTGCAACCGGCGTGGCTTTTCCGCAGAAAAGCGAGTCCATCCAAGCGCGTAGCGCCACCTTATTATAACATACAACAAATTCTTTTGAACTATCAACCACCCATCGGGTGGTGTTTCTATTTGGTATCGGCATTCAGACGAATGGACTCGAAAGCCGGCTCTTGACAACAACCTTGAATAGACTGCACTTGCTTTTTTTTCGTAAATCGGCTATGATAAAAGCACGATTTTGAAAGGAGGAATGGCTGTGCTTACCTTGTCGCAACAGACACTCTTGAAAATTCTCGGTCTCGGTCTGCAGGGAAAAACCTATCAAACCACAGAAAAGACAGACTGGGAAGAAATCTTCCGGGAAAGCCGGCTGCAGGCCGTTGCTTACCAAACCCTTGATGCCATCTCTCCGGAGCAGGAAATGCCCCCGGCTGTTAAGGATGCCTGGACACAGTTTGCTATGTCCAGTATGCTCCAAAACTTAAATATCCACTCCCAACACGGCTATGTTCATGCGAAGATGCAGGCCGCCGAAATCCCTTACTGTATTCTAAAGGGTAGCGCCGCCGCCTCTTTTTATCCCACCCCCGCATTGCGGGCAATGGGAGATGTGGACTTTTTGGTATCAACGGATGCCCTAAAGAAAGCCGAAGACCTATTTACAGCAGAGGGTTTTGCCGTCACCCGAGAAGACCATGCCTGCCACGTTGTTCTCAACAAAGGAAGAAAGCATCTGGAACTGCATTTTGACCCCGCCGGTATGCCGAAGGGAAAATCGGGGGAACAAATCCGCAGTTATTTGGAAACGGTCTTTGCCCAGTCGGAAACCGTCACGGTAGAGGGTTTTTCTTTTCAGCGCCCCTCACTTTTCCACCACGGTCTGTTTTTGTTGATGCACACCTATCACCATATGCTCTCCGAAGGCATCGGATTAAGACACCTGTGTGACTGGGCCGTTTTTGTTAACCATTTCGATCGGGAAGAATTCCCCCAACTTTTCCAGGAAAAACTCTCCGATTGCGGTTTGTGGCGGTTTGCCAATCTCTTAAGCGGATGCGCCTTTTACGGATTTCATCTTCCCATGCAGCCTTGGATGGAGCAGGAAGAAGACCTGTTTATCCGGATGCTGGAAGATATTTTCTCCGGCGGTAACTTTGGTGCAAAAGCGCCGGAGCGCACAGACCAGAGCCGATTCTTCACTCAGCGGGGAAAACAGGGAATCTCCCGATTCCCTGTGCTGCACTTTCTGCGCTCTATGAACCGGTCTGCCTGCAAGCAATATCCCATATTCGAAAAAGTGATTCTGCTCCGGCCTTTCGGTTGGATATTTATGGGGGTTCGGTATCTTGTCCGGGCATTGCAGGGAAAACGAAAACTGCCCGACCGGGAATTTTTATCCCAGGCAGGCAGTCGAAAAGAACTATACCAACAGTTCAAACTTTTTGAATAAAAACTGGGAGCAAAGAAAAACTTTGCTCCCAGTTTTTATGCTTCAATTTTCTTTACAAAGGTTTCCTTGTCCTCTGCGCCGAAGAATGCAGAGCCAGCCACCAAAACATTGGCGCCGTTTTCCTTGCAGATTTCTCCGGTCACCAAATCCACACCGCCGTCTACTTCCAGATAGCAATCCGGGTTGACTTCGTCCAGCATTTTGCGCAACTGTTTCAGTTTTGGCATCATATCCGCCATAAACTTTTGGCCGCCGAAGCCCGGTTCTCCCGTCATAACCAGTACCAGCGCCACCTTGTCAAGGTAGGGAGCAATTTCCTCGGCGGGGGTGTTGGGTTTGATTACAATACCGGGTTTTACCCCGTAAGAGGTAATTTTTTCAATCGCTGCCATGGTATTTTCCGGCGTATCCGCCTCTACATGAATGGTAAGGATATCGGAACCTGCCTTGCAGAACTGCTCCACATAGCGAATGGGGCGTTCAATCATCAAATGTACATCCAGTACCAAATCGGAAATACCGCGAATGGACTTTACCATGGAATAACCAAAGGACAAATTGGGAACAAACAAGCCATCCATAATGTCCACGTGCAGCCATTTAACGCCCAAATCAGCGGCTTGGGTTAAGTCCCGCTGCATATTCATATAGTCTGCAGATAAGATGGAAGGAGCCAAAATCGCCATAACAAAACCTCATTTCTAATTCACATTTGTGCGCTTATTATACGATAGTTTTTTTATAAGTTCAAGTACTTTCGGGAAAATCTTCTTGAATTGCCTCCAGTGACAACTCCCCGGCGAGTTTGAAAAGGGCATCTGCCATCACCTGTTCCGGTGATAACTGCGCCCACTGTGCGATGCGGGAATAAAAAAGAGCCGTAGCCGGCTCTAAAAGCAAAGTTACTTGTATCATAGTCCCCTCCCGGCGGAGAATCTTCATTTCATTCTATGCAAACCCTTGACAGATGTGATAAAATAAAGGATACGGAAACACAGTTTTGAGAGGATGAAAAAATCATGGCGAAAGATAAAAAAGTAGAGCAAATTACCGATATGGAGGTAGACTTTGCCCAGTGGTTTACCGACGTATGTAAAAAAGCGCAACTGATTGACTATTCTTCCATAAAGGGAATGTTTATTTACCGGCCCTACGGCTACGCCATTTGGGAAAACATTCAGCATATTATGGATGCGGAATTTAAGAAAACGGGGGCGCAAAATGTATATATGCCCATGCTAATTCCCGAAAGTCTTTTGCAAAAAGAGAAAGACCACGTGGAAGGCTTTGCGCCGGAATGTGCCTGGGTTACCCACGGCGGCAGTGAAAAACTGGAGGAGCGGTATTGTATCCGCCCCACCTCGGAAACGCTGTTTTGTGAGTATTTCAAAAACGCCATTCAATCCCATCGGGATCTGCCTATGATGCTCAATCAGTGGTGCAGTGTTCTGCGTTGGGAGAAAACCAGCCGTCCGTTCCTGCGGCACAGAGAGTTCTTGTGGCAGGAAGGACATACCATGCACGCCACTGCAGAAGAAGCCACCGAAGAAACCGAACGTATGTTGGGTGTCTATGCAGACTTCTGCGAAAACGTGCTGGCTATGCCGGTTACCCGGGGACAGAAAACGGAAAAAGAGAAGTTTAACGGTGCGGAAGCCACCTACACCATTGAGTGTATGATGCACGACCGGAAAGCCCTCCAAGCCGGTACTTCCCACTTCTTCGGTGACGGTTTTGCCAAAGCCTTTGATATTACTTTTACCGATAAGAACAATCAGCGAGTGAACCCCTATCAAACTTCTTGGGGCGTATCTACCCGACTCATTGGCGGCATCATTATGACCCACGGTGATAATAACGGTTTGGTTCTGCCGCCGAAGGTTGCCCCCATTCAGGTAGTAATTCTCCCCATTGCCCAGCATAAACCCGGCGTTTTGGACGCAGCGGCACAACTGAAAACCCGGCTGGAGAACGCCGGTGTGCGCGTCGTTATGGATGATTCCGATAACTCCATGGGTTGGAAGTGCGCGCAGTACGAAATGAAGGGCGTTCCCCTGCGTGTGGAATGCGGCCCTCGGGATTTGGAAAACGGACAGTGTGTTCTGGTTCGCCGTAACGACGGTGAAAAAACCGTGATCAACCTCGTGGATTTGGAAACTGCCGTAAAGCAGCAGTTGGAACTGGTTCACCGGGGCATGTACGAAAAAGCAAAGAAAAACCTCACCGATCATATTTTCGAAGCCCATTCTCTGGAAGAAGCAAAGAAACTGCAGGAAGAGCATGGTGGTTTCATTAAGACAATGTGGTGTGGAGATGTGGACTGCGAACTGAAAATGAAAGAGGAAGCGGGTATGTCCTCCCGTTGCATTCCCTTCCAGCAGGAGCATTTAGGTGACACCTGTCCCATTTGCGGCAGGAAAGCCGAGAAAATGATTTACTGGGGCATTGCTTATTAATACAGATAACAAAAGCAGGCAAGGAATCTTGCCTGCTTTTTATTTTATCCATATTAGTAGTTTTCTGCGTGAACTTCAAAATAACTTTTGGGATGGGCGCAGGTGGGACAAATCTCGGGCGCGTTAGTGCCAACGACCAAATGTCCGCAGTTGCGGCACTCCCAAACTTTCACTTCGCTCTTAGCAAAAACTGCAGCGGTTTCCACGTTCTTCAGCAGAGCGCGGTAGCGTTCTTCGTGGTGCTTTTCAATTTCCGCCACCAGACGGAATTTCATTGCCAATTCCGGAAATCCCTCTTTTTCGGCAGTCTCCGCAAAGCCGGCATACATATCGGTCCATTCGTAGTTTTCGCCGGCGGCAGCGTCGGCCAAATTATGGGCAGTATCGCCGATGCCCTGTAATTCTTTTAGCCACAGTTTTGCATGTTCTTTTTCGTTATCTGCCGTTTTCAAAAACAGCGCGGAAATTTGTTCATAACCCTCTTTTTTTGCTACGGATGCGAAATAGGTGTACTTGTTTCTTGCCTGGGATTCGCCGGCAAATGCGGCTTCCAGATTTTTTTCGGTTTGTGTGCCTGCATATTTGGACATAAAAACCCCTCCTAATAATATTTTCTAATGATAGGATACTAAAAGTATAACCTTTTTGTCAATACCCTTACCCCATTTTTCATTGACAAAATCTCATATTTTGGATATATTAGGAATAGATTTTTCAGCAAAGGATTTGTATTTATGGCTACTATCGGTGTTTTAGGCGCCGGCACCTGGGGTATCGCCCTGGCCCGGATTTTATGTAATGCAAGCCACCACGTCACAGTGTGGTCCGCGCTCCCCCAAGAAATTGACGGACTCTCCCAAACCCATCGGCACCCCAACCTCCCCGGTGTGGAAATCCCCAAAGATATTCTCTTTACCAAGGAACTGGAAACTGCCGTTTTGGAAAAGGACGTGCTCTTATTTGCCGTTCCTTCACCCTATGTCCGGGCAACTGCCACTGCCGCCGCTCCTTTCATTGGAGAAAATCAAGTTATCGTTGATGTAGCAAAAGGCATTGAATCCGATACCTTTATGACTATGACGCAAATTATCGAAAGTCAACTAACAGGGAAGAATCCCCGGTTGGTTGCCTTGTCCGGTCCCACCCACGCAGAAGAAGTGGGAAAAGATTTGCCCACAACCATCGTTTCCGCCAGCCGGGATAAGACCGCCGCCCAATATATTCAGTCTATTTTTGAAGACACCTGTATGCGGGTTTACACCAACACGGACATTTATGGCGTAGAACTTTGCGGCGCCGCCAAAAACGTAATTGCCCTTACCGTGGGTATTGCCGCCGGTCTTGGTTACGGTGACAACACAAAAGCCGCCTTAATGACAAGAGGTATGGCAGAAATTACCCGACTGGGCATAGCAATGGGCTGTTGCCCGGAAACGTTTTTCGGTTTAGCCGGCATCGGTGATTTAATTGTAACCGCCACCAGCGTACACAGCCGGAATAACCGCTGCGGTATTTTGCTGGGGCAAGGTATTGGCCTTGAAGACGCAGTGAAACAAGTGGGAATGGTAGTTGAAGGTCTTCACGCTCTCCCCGCTATGCTTCTGCTTGGAAAGAAGTATCAAGTGGAACTTCCCATAATGGAAGCGCTGGATTCCATCGTGAAAAAGAAAATTCTACCGGGAGAAGCCGTCCACGCATTGATGGCCCGGGAGAAGAAACCGGAATAAATTAAAGCCGCAAAGTTGGTTCCCCAACTTTGCGGTTCTTCTTATCTTCTATTTTCTGCTATTACAACGCGCCATATCCGTAAAGCGCTTGTGTAAAATGCTCTAATGCCGCATCCCGGCGACGGTAAACACTGGACTGCTCCACCCCCAGCCGAACACACAGATTTTGCATACTGCCTTTTTGGGGGTATATGTACATCTCCCGCAGCAACATTCTCTCCTCTTCCGACAAACTCTCCAGTGCCCGGTCTGTGCAGGAAAGCCACAGTTTTGTCCGGTGCAGACTGTCTTTTACCTCCTGTTTTTTAATTAGGTTATTTAGTAGAACGTCCTTTTGTCCACCACTGGTTTTTACACTTACACCATCCACACATGCGCATCGAATACTTCTGCTCTCCAGTTCCAGACGTTTGATCTCATCCCGCAAATTTTCCAACGATACTCGCATAGTACTATACCGTTTCAGTTTCTCCGTTGCCTCATTTTTCCAGTTCATTTTACCTCCCGGGGTGGATTTATCGCTCCACATTTCAGATAATAATTATGGTGCTTGCGCCACTGGCTTAAAAACCACCGTTGCCACAGGGCGCAGGACTTGTTCTCGCAATCCTCCGGATGCTTCACCCGGATACAACTTAAGCAGGGACTATTCATTTTCCGTTTCCTCCTTACAAATACTACACATTTCTTCTGATTCCCGGTACACCTCTTTCCCGCACCGGATACACCATCCCATTGGGATTCTCCCTTCCACGTCCTCAAAGCCCCATCTGCCTATCTGTTGCACCGGTCTTCGGCGCCCGGACTTTAAGTAGATACAACGAACCGAATGAATCACCTCCAATTTGTACTTGAATAAGTACTTATCGCCCTTTTATATTAGTACTTGTTCAAGTACTTGTCAAGGGGTTTTCTTTAGATTTTATGGGTTTTGTGTACTTTTACAAGTACACTCTCGCAAATATAGTCACCTTGTACAAATTTCACAGTTTTCTGTTGTTAAGAATTGACTTTACATCTTTTTTTCGATATAATAATATCGACTTATATCTTCCCTATAAGATCATCTTCAAAGGAGATTTTTTATGTTTATTACTGACGATATTCGCTACGTTGGTGTTAATGACCACAAAGTCGACTTATTTGAGGGGCAATATGTTGTACCCAATGGTATGGCGTACAACTCTTATGTCATTTTAGATGAGAAAGTGGCCGTATTGGACACCGTAGACGCCAACTTTACCCACGAGTGGCTTGACAATGTTGAACACGTTTTGGCCGGTAGAACACCTGACTATTTGGTTATTCACCATATGGAACCGGACCACTCTGCAAACATCGCCGCATTCATGCAGGTATACCCCCAGACTACCGTGGTTTCCTCTGCAAAGGCTTTTGTGATGATGCAACAATTTTTCGGTACAGATTTCAAAGACAACCGGATCGTGGTGCAGGAGGGCAGTACTCTTCCCCTGGGCAAACACACCCTTACCTTCGTTGCCGCGCCTATGGTACACTGGCCGGAAGTTATGGTTTCTTACGACAGCGCAGACAAAGTTCTTTTCTCCGCTGACGGATTCGGTAAATTTGGCGCATTGGATGTAGAAGAAGACTGGGCCTGCGAAGCCCGGCGGTACTACATCGGCATTGTGGGCAAATACGGCGCTCCGGTGCAGGCGCTTCTGAAAAAAGCCGCAGGTCTGGACATTGCTATAATCTGTCCTACCCACGGTCCGGTGCTGAAAGAGAATTTAGGCTATTATATTCACTTATACGATTTGTGGTCCTCCTACACACCGGAGGAAGAGGGTATTTTGGTTGCCTACACCTCCGTTTACGGCAACACCAAAAAAGCCGTGGAAACCTTTGCAGAAAAACTCCGCGCCAAGGGTTGCCCCAAAGTTGTAGTATGCGACCTTGCCCGGGAAGATATGGCGGAAGCCGTAGAAGATGCCTTCCGGTACAGCCGTCTGGTGCTGGCTACTACCACCTATAATGCAGACGTGTTCCCCTATATGAAAGAATTTATCCATCACCTCACAGAACGCAATTACCAAAACCGCACCGTAGCATTTATCGAAAACGGTTCTTGGTCTCCCCTTGCCGCGAAAGTGATGAAGCAGATGTTGGAAGGCAGCAAAAACCTTACCTTTGCCGACACCACCGTTACCATCCATTCCGCATTGAACGATGAGAGCGCCACCCAATTAGAAAACCTTGCCAATGAACTGTGTCAGGACTATATGGCGCAAACCGGCGACCTTGCGGATAAAAACGATATGACCGCTCTGTTTAACATTGGCTACGGTCTTTATGTTGTTACTTCGAGCGACGGCAAAAAAGACAACGGCTTGATTGTCAACACCGTTTCTCAGGTAACCAACACCCCCAATCGTATTGCCGTTACCATCAACAAAGCAAACTACTCCCACCACGTTATTAAGCAAACCGGTATTATGAACGTAAACTGTCTGTCGGAAGAAGCACCCTTTGAAATTTTTGAACGGTTCGGTTTCCAAAGTGGCAGAACCGTAGACAAATTTGCAGACTGGGCGCCTATGCGTTCGGATAACGGTCTGGCTTTTCTGCCTAAGTATATTAACTCCTTTATGTCTCTGAAGGTAGAGCAGTATTTGGATTTGGACACCCACGGTATGTTCATTTGCAGTGTGACAGAAGCAAGAGTTATGTCTAAAGTTAACACTATGACCTATACCTATTATCAAAACCAAGTAAAGCCCCAACCCAAAACCGAGGGCAAAAAAGGCTTTGTCTGCAAAGTTTGCGGTTACATCTATGAAGGTGAAGAATTACCGGCTGACATTGTTTGTCCCTTGTGCAAACACGGCGCGGCAGATTTTGAACCCATCGCGTAATCTTTTATCGGGCGCGTTGCCAAGGGCAACGCGCCCGATTCTCTTTTTTCTTTATATATTTATCGCAAATGCGGGAAACTACTTGCAAGTTGCCCTTTTTAATGGTAATATAGTGTTGATGACTGCGGGCTCACCCCGGTTACTAAGTGTTTTCGCCCGTTAGGGCAAGATAAATTAAGGAGGAACACCATGACTTCCAGTGAAAAAAAGCAACTGCAAATCACTGCCTGCAAAGTGCGTATGGGCGTTATTGAGTCCACCCACGGCGCTAAGGCAGGACACCCCGGTGGTAGTTTGTCTGCCGCTGAGATCTTCACCTATTTGTACTTCAAAGAGATGAACATCGACCCTAAAAATCCCAAGTGGGCTGACCGCGACCGTTTCGTTCTGAGCAAAGGACACACTGCCCCCGGTCTGTATTCCACTTTGGCAAACCGCGGCTTCTTCCCTGTGGAAGACCTGCCCACCCTGCGTCACATTGACAGTTATCTCCAAGGTCACCCCAACATGAACACCGTACCCGGCGTGGATATGTCCACCGGTTCTTTGGGTCAGGGCATTTCCGTTGCCGTAGGTATGGCACTGGCCGCCAAGCACACCGGCAAGGCAAACCGGGTTTATGCGCTGTTGGGTGACGGTGAAATTCAGGAAGGTCAAGTTTGGGAGGCTTGTATGTCTGCCGCCCACTACAAACTGGACAATCTCTGTATCGTTGTGGATAACAACGGCTTACAAATCGACGGAAACATTGCCGACGTTATGAGCCCCTATCCTATTGTTGAAAAACTGGCTTCCTTTGGTTTCGAAGTTATGGCAATTGACGGCCACGACTTTGATTGCATTGAAAAGGCCTTTAACACTGCAAAAGAAACCAAGGGCAAACCCTTTGCCATCGTAATTAATTCCGTTAAGGGCAAGGGCGTATCTTACATGGAGAACAATGCCGGCTGGCACGGCAAGGCTCCCAACGATGCAGAATACGAGCAGGCCATGAACGAACTGAAGGCTCAAATGGCAGAATTGGAGGCAATGTAATATGGCTGATATGAAAAAAGTTGCTACCCGTGACAGTTACGGTAATGCATTGAAAGAGTTAGGTGCCCAGTACGACAACCTGGTTGTATTGGATGCCGACCTGGCAGGCGCCACCAAGACCGGCGTTTTCCAGAAAGCCTACCCCGAACGTCACTTTGACTTCGGCATCGCTGAAGCAAATATGATTTGCGCCGCTGCCGGTATGTCTACCGCAGGTCTGGTGCCCTTTGCTTCCAGTTTCGCAATGTTTGCCGCCGGCCGTGCTTTTGAGCAGGTTCGTAACTCCATCGGTTACCCCCACCTGAACGTAAAAATCGGCGCTACCCACGGTGGCATCTCCGTCGGTGAAGACGGCGCATCCCACCAGTGCTGTGAAGACTTCGCGCTGATGCGTTCCATCCCCGGTATGACCGTTATCTGCCCTGCAGACGACGTAGAAGCCAAGGCTGCCGTAAAGGCCGCCTACGAGATGGAAGGCCCTGTTTATCTGCGTTTCGGCAGACTGGCCGTTCCCGTATTCCACAGCGAGGACTTTAAGTTCGAAATCGGCAAGGGTGAAGTTCTTAAAGACGGCACCGACGTTGCCATTATTGCCAACGGTCTGCTGACTTACGAAGCCATTGAAGCCGGTGAAAAATTAGCCGAAATGGGCATTAACGCTATGGTTATCAATATGGCTACCATTAAGCCTTTGGACGAAGAACTGGTTCTGGCTGCTGCCAAGAAGTGCGGCAAGGTTATCACATGTGAAGAGCACTCCGTCATCGGCGGTCTGGGCGAAGCGGTTTGCGCAGTTCTGTCCGAGAAACTGCCCACTCCCGTGCGCCGCATCGGTGTCAACGATGAATTCGGTCACTCCGGTCCTGCCGCTGAACTGCTGAAACAGTTCGGTCTGTCCTGTGACCACATTGTGGAAGTTGCAAAGGAAATCTGCGGCAAATAATTTTTCATAATAAAAATCACCTGGGCAATTGGCCCAAGGGTTTTTTTAGAACCGTTCCCGAATTTTTTGATTGCCCTCTGCGATTCTCTCTAATGAGATTCCCGCTTGGGAAAGAAGATCCGTTTCTGTTTCACTGCCGTGGGGCACCGCCCACGCGCCGGCATCCGTACCGCAGGCAACAAAGCCTTGATAATTCGATAACGCCTGCATAGTGTCTTCTAAAATTCTCACAACGCTCTCCTCCGGAAATCTCCCCTTCCCCCGGAGATTCCCAACAGTGGATAGCGTAGGTACCCAAACCGTATTTGCCTCTTTCATGGCGCAAAGGGCTTCTTCTTTTAAGTAAGCGCCGTGCTCCACAGATTCCACGCCGGCTTCTGCCGCCGCCAATACGGTTCGGTTTCCGTTGCCGTGCACCATAACCGCCATTCCCTCTTCATGGGCAATGTGAATCAGTTCCCGGATTTCCGTTTCCGGCAGTCCCGGCTGTGTCAGGACGCCGTATCGATTAAAGTACATCAGTGCGGAAATCATAATCTTAATAAAGTCACCACCGCAATCCCGGGTATGTACCACCCGTTTTGCAAATTCTTTCAAATCCTCATACCCTACACCGATAAAACTGCCATAGTTCCCTGCTTTATAAATGGGCGCAAGGGGTGTTTTATAGGTGATGCCGTACTCCGGTGCCATTTCCCGGGCGGCCGCGCCTACGCCCCAGCGGTCGCCGCCATCTCTCAAATAGGTATAACCCAGTTGTTGATACTTTTTCAGGACGTTGCGAATCCATTCGTAGTCCGGCCCTTCCCGGTGGCGTTCAATGGCTTTTTTCCAGTCCACACCGTCCAGCAGCATATGAACGTGGCAATCCTGCTTCATTCCACCGTCCCCTTTCTTTGTGTCTATGGCATAGTATAACAGATACAAAGGATTTTCGCAAATCCTAACTTTTTTCTAAAAAGCGGTTTAATTTCCAAAATTGGGGAAATACTGGACATTGGAGGTGCTTATTTATGAGCAAGAAAAAATTTAGCGGCAACATTAGCGGTAAGGGCTACTACATAGCCCTGATCCTGTGCGCTGTTGCCATCGGGATTTCCGGCTATTTGTATTCGAAAAATGTAAACCCGGGGGAGCCTTCCCTGCAAACAACCCCCTCAGAGAGCACGGTTGACATTCAGGCCGTAGCCACCCAGCCCGGGGATAATGACGGTGATAACACAGCCACAGTTGCCACCGGCAAAACCTTACAAACCGTATCGCCGGTAGCCGGTGAAACCATTTCTGTCTACGCCATGGACTGTTTGAGTTACAACCAGACAACCCGGGACTGGCGTACCCACGACGGCATTGACATTGCCGCAGACGCAGGCACAAAAGTCTGTTCTGCCGCAGTTGGCACTGTCTACACGGTATACGAAGACGAAACCATGGGTACGACCGTGGTCATTCGCCACGAAAACGGCTACACCACTTGCTACGCCAGTTTAAGTGAAGAAGTGTCTGTAAAGCCAGGAGAAGCGGTGCAAATGGGGCAGACTATCGGTACGGTTGGACAAACGGCGCTTTTGGAAAATGCCATTGGCGACCATGTGCATTTCTCCGTTACCTGCAACGGCAAGTCCGTAAACCCAGCAGATTTTCTTCCCCAAGAGTAATGTTTTCAAAAATCCGGGTGCCGGCATGAATGCCGGCACCCGGTATTTTACTGGGAAATTTTTGTAACAATTTTAGGAACCCGGGCAATCAATACTGCCGCCACCGCTGTCAGTACCATTTCCGGAATCATATATACGCCGTTATATACCACACTGTATACAAGTCCTAAAACTTTCGGAGATAGCGCCTGGACCAGCAGACTTCCCCATGCTGGAAATCCCTCTTGGGTAAAAAACCATTCCGCCCAACCGGAAAACAAAATATATCCGGAGAGAATATGGGTAAGATACCGCAACCCCAGCGCCACCAAACTGCCGCACATAAGGGCGATACCGGGATTTTTTATGCGGTTGCGAAATACCCCGCCAAAAGCCATCATGGTATAAGCCAACAAGTAATCCAACACACACATGGTAATGGCATTTACAAGCATTACGCCATC
>JAZOXE010000209.1:0-6894 GCA_045659525.1 Faecousia sp.
TGCAAACAGACAGTTTGTGTTTCAGCGTGTGGTAATCCTTCTTCAGCGACTGATAAACCCATTTATATGTGTGCCTCTGTTGCTTTTGGGATTTGGATCAATTGGATTGGTGATGGTATCTACTGCTTTGACAGTAATCGCATTTGTCTCTAATTTCATATTTTGTATATCTAAATTGGGGATGAGATTCTTTTTCAAAGGACTGCACTTTACCAAACTTAAGGAAATATGGGGATTTACTTTCTTTATTTTTCTGAATCAGATTGTGAATCAGATTAACTGGAATGTAGACAAATATCTCCTTGGCCGCTATTACGGCACGGCGGTGGTTGCGATATATAGCATAGGTGGTCAAATCCGGAACTACTATAGCCTGTTTTCTACTTCAGTGTCCAATGTATTCATCCCCAAAGTCAATGAGATTGTATCCCAGACGGATGACAATGCAGAATTGGACAGGTTATTTACCAAAGTGGGGCGGGTACAGGCAATGATTCTGTTTCTTGTTTTTACCGGATTCCTGTTTTTTGGTAACGCTTTTATTCACCTGTGGGCAGGACCCGGGTATGAGGAATCTTATTATATTGCGCTTATGACCATGGGGGTTCTGTTGATTCCGTATATGCAGAATCTGGGTGTAGAAATTCAGCGTGCGAAAAATAAGCACCGAATCAGGTCAGTGGCGTATGTCGTTATGGCAGTGCTAAATATTGCGTTTAGTATTCCGCTGATTAAGCGTTATGGCGCTGTTGGCGCAGCCATAGGAACAGTAATTGCTGTTTTTGTATGCAATATTGTATTCATGAATATCTATTACTCCTTTTACATAGGACTGGATATTCGGGCCTTTTGGAGGAGAATACTACGGTTAATGATGGGGCTTCCTGTTCCTACTATGGCAGGAGTTCTACTGAATATATTGTTGCCAGATATATCCTGGGGAGTATTGGTGATAAAAATTGTAGTTTATTCTGTAATCTATGTACTGTCTATATATCTATGGGGGAATAACCGCACGGATCGCGAAGAACTGAGGGGGATAGTCTCCGGATTTGTGGCGAAAGGTGCGAGAAACAATAAATAAAATGAAAGTATTTAGGAAAGACGGAGGTTGGTATGTCACTATTCAAGAATAAAACCCTTTTGATCACCGGGGGTACCGGCAGTTTCGGCAATGCGGTGCTCAATCGCTTTTTAACTTCTGATATCGGGGAAATTCGTATCTTCTCCCGTGACGAGAAGAAACAGGACGATATGCGCCATGAGTATCAGGCGAAATTCCCGGAGTACGCGGATAAGATTAAATTCTATATCGGCGATGTGCGCAACATCGATTCCATTCGTCCGGCAATGTACGGCGTGGACTACATATTCCATGCAGCGGCGCTGAAACAAGTGCCCTCCTGCGAATTCTTCCCTATGGAAGCGGTACGCACCAATGTAATTGGTACGGAAAATGTACTGACTGCCGCCATTGAAGCAGGGGTTAAGAATGTGGTCTGTCTGTCCACCGATAAGGCGGCCTATCCGGTGAACGCTATGGGTACCAGTAAGGCTATGATGGAAAAAGTCATTGTGGCAAAATCCCGCACAGTGGACCCGGAGAAGACAAAAATCTGCTGCACCCGATACGGCAACGTTATGTGCAGCCGCGGCTCTGTAATTCCTTTGTGGATTGACCAGATTCGCTCCGGCAAGCCCATCACCATTACCGATCCCACGATGACACGGTTTATTATGTCTTTGGATGAGGCGGTAGATTTGGTGCTCTTTGCCTTTGAACACGGCACTTCCGGCGATATTTTGGTACAAAAAGCCCCGGCTTGTACCATCGAAACCCAGGCAAAGGCGGTTATTGAATTGTTTGACAAAACCGGTAATACGGAAATCAAAATTATCGGTATCCGCCATGGTGAAAAGATGTACGAAACCCTTCTTACCAACGAGGAGTGCGCCAATGCCGTCGATATGGGCAACTTCTACCGTGTGCCCAGTGACAAACGTGGCCTGAACTATGATAAGTATTTCCACCAAGGGGATGTGGAGAGAAATCCATTAACGGAATTTAACTCCAACAACACGCAACTTTTGAGCGTTGCCCAGACAAAGGAAAAAATCGCATCCCTTGCCTATATTCAAGAGGAACTTGCCAAATGAAAATACTGGTAACCGGAGCAAAGGGATTTGTGGGTAAAAATCTTTGCGCGGCCTTGAAAAACATTCGGGATGGCAAGGACAGGACCCGCCCCCAACTGGAAATTGAAGAAATATTTGAATATGACATTGACACCGATCCGGCTTTACTGGATACATACTGTAAGGAAGCAGGCTTTGTCTTTAACCTTGCCGGAGTAAACCGCCCCAAGGACCAGTCAGAGTTTATGGCGGGCAATTTCGGGTTTGCATCTACTTTGCTGGATACACTGAAAAAGCATCATAATACCTGCCCGGTTATGATTTCTTCTTCCATTCAGGCCACTTGTATCGGCAGGTATGACAGTGACTACGGCAGAAGTAAGCAGGCAGGGGAGGAACTGATGTTTGCCTACGGGGAAGAAACCGGCGCCAAGGTGTTGGTGTACCGCTTTCCGAATCTGTTTGGTAAGTGGTGCCGCCCCAACTACAACAGTGCGGTTGCTACCTTCTGCAATAACATTGCCTGCGGTTTGCCCATTCAGGTAAACGATCCCTCCGTAGAACTGGTACTTCTGTATATAGACGATTTGGTGGAAGAGATGCTGCTGGCATTGGAGGGAAAGGAACACCGGTGCACCTTTGAAGGTATCAGCACAGTGTTAACGGAAGACGGAAAGTATTGCGCGGCCCCCATTTCTCACAAAATTACTTTGGGAGAAATCGTGGAACTGCTGCACCGTTTTGCAAATCAACCCCAGACATTGGAGATTCCGGAAATTCCCGAAAACTCATTTGCCAAGAAACTGTATTCTACATATTTATCTTACTTGCCCAAGGAAAAGGTTGCATTTGCGCTGAAAATGAATCGGGATGCCCGGGGCAGTTTTACGGAACTGTTTAAGTCTGCAAATTGTGGGCAGGTTTCTGTAAATATATCCAAACCCGGCATCACAAAGGGAGAACACTGGCATCATACCAAATGGGAGTTTTTTATTGTGGTTTCCGGTCATGGACTGATTCAGATGCGGAAAATCGACTCTGACGAAGTGCTGAATTTTGAAGTCACCGGGGAAGAGATTCAAGCCATTCATATGCTTCCCGGTTATACCCATAATATCATCAATCTCTCTGATACGGAGGATTTGGTGACGGTTATGTGGGCAAATGAGTCCTTTGATCCGGGACATCCGGACACATTCTTTGAAAAGGTTGTGAACTAATGGAGAAAAAGACAGATTATTCCCACGTTCGGTGGCAGGAAAACGGGAAACTTAAACTGTTGATTATTGTGGGGACCCGGCCGGAAATCATTCGCCTTGCGGCGGTGATTGACAAGTGCAGAAAGTATTTTGACTGCATCCTGGCACATACCGGACAGAATTACGACTATAACCTCAATGGCGTTTTCTTTAAGGATTTAAACCTTGCAGACCCGGAAGTATATATGGATGCCGTGGGTGAGGATTTGGGTGAGACTGTGGGCAATATTATCAGTTGTTCTTATAAACTGATGAACGCCATTAAACCCGATGCGTTGCTGATTTTAGGAGATACCAACTCCTGCTTGTCTGCTATTTCTGCCAAGCGGCTGCATATTCCCATTTTCCATATGGAGGCGGGCAACCGTTGTAAAGATGAATGTCTGCCGGAGGAAACCAACCGCCGGATTGTGGACATTATCTCCGACGTAAACCTTGCCTACTCCGAACACGCAAGAAAATACCTCCACGAGTGCGGGCTGCCGAAAGAGCGTACTTATGTTACCGGTTCACCGATGGCAGAAGTTTTGCATAAAAATCTTGCCCAAATTGAAAGCAGTGATGTCCATTCCCGTTTGGGACTGGAGAAAGGGAAGTATATCCTGTTGTCTGCCCATCGGGAGGAGAACATTGATACGGAGAAAAACTTCCTTTCTCTGTTTACGGCTATCAACCGTTTGGCGGAAACTTATGATATGCCCATTTTGTACTCCTGCCATCCTCGCTCCAAAAAGCGGCTGGAAGCATCCGGTTTCCAACTGGACAAGCGGGTTAAGCAGAACGAGCCTTTGGGCTTCCATGATTATAACTGCCTGCAAATGAATGCATTTGCGGTGGTTTCTGATTCCGGTACACTTCCGGAAGAGAGCAGTTTCTTTACCAGTGTTGGCAAGCCGTTCCCTGCAGTTTGTATCCGTACATCCACAGAGCGCCCCGAAGCGCTGGACAAAGGTTGTTTCGTGTTGGCAGGTATCGACACAGAGCATTTGTTACAAGCGGTGGCGGTGGCAGTGGAGACTGTGGAAAATGGGGATTTTGGTATTCCTGTTCCCGATTATGTAGACGAAAATGTGTCGTCTAAAGTGGTGAAAATCATCCAGTCCTATACCGGTGTGGTAGATAAAATGGTCTGGCGTAAAGGTTGATTCGAAAGTCAAAATAATACCGCAAGGGGTATGCGTATCCCCTTGCGGTGTTTTTATTTTTACAGGGAATAATAGATGGTAAACAAGCATAAATTTTACCAAAGGGGAGGAAAAGTTTCTATATAAAGGTAAAAAGATACCCCCAGTGGAGGGGAAATGGTTAACCATAACAGAAAATTTGAATAACGTAAAAAAGGTTACAAATTATAGGTTGTTATGTTAACAAATGTAACTAATATTACAATATATGGGAGGAAAATCAATGAAGTTTGTGTATATTTAGAGAAATAGTTTACATAACATTTTTTGAATATTTTAGGAAAAAGTTGTCGAAACTCCGAGTTTTGCATAAAAGACTTGACTTTTTGTGAAATTTTGTTATAATGAACCTGCAATCCCTTATGGGGTTGTATTTGTTTGTTACCGATTATTATCTATCCTTAACGGATAACTTCTTGTAACTTTTTCGAAAGGAGGTTATTGGGATGAAGGCCTTTATGTTAGGCGCGGCAAAAAATCAAAAAGCAATTTTGCAGATTACAGCAATCGTACTTGTTGTTGCGTGTTTGGTTGGTACGTATTCTATGTCGGTATCCGCGGAAACCACTTATGTGATTACCGATGGTGACCAGATTACGGTACATACGACTACCGCTACAAATCCTGCCGTGGTTTTAGATGAAGCCGGTATTGTTTTATCATCTGATGATTACTTTACGGCGAAAAGAACACAAGACGGTTCTGCCATTATGGTTCAGCGTCGGCAGAATATCACAGTTTCTTTTTGCGGAACCGATATGCAGGTGCAAACATACGGCGAAACGGTAGAACGGCTTCTGACCCGGTTAGGTGTTCCTTACTACGGCGATTACCGTATTTCCTGCGAATTGGGCGATATGACCTATGATGAAATGGTTATCGACGTAGACAATGTCCAAATGAAAGTAGAAACTTATGAGGTGGAAATCCCCTTTGAAACCACCTATTGTTATGACCCCACACTTCCCGAGGGAGAAGAAGTGATATTGGTAGAGGGTTCTGTTGGTGTTCTCCAGAGAACAGATAATGTTTGGTATGTTAACTATACAGAGCAAAACCGGGCTAATGTCAGCGAAAACGTAATTAAGCAGCCTATCAATAAGCGAATTGTGAAAGGTACCGGCACAGAAGTGGGCCGTGACCGTAATAAACCCTTGATTGGCGATGGCTTTATTGTTACAACGGAAGGAAAGGTGCTGACCTTTGACCGTACCGGACAGTTTTTGGCATCTGCCTATACAATGACCGATGAGGGTTGCAACGACACCACTGCCACCGGCACGAAAGTTCGCACCGGTACAGTTGCAGTTGACCCTACGGTTATTCCCTATGGCACAGAAATGTTCATTATGACCAATGACGGCGCATATATCTACGGTGAATCCAAAGCGGAGGACTGTGGTGGCGCAATCATCGGTAACCGCGTTGATTTGTATTTTCACACGGATGCGGAGTGCTGGACCTTCGGTCTGCGTGACTGCACCATTTACTTCTTAACAGATTCCTAAATACGCATTGCAAATCGGCCTTTTTTCTGCTATGATAAACAGAAGAAAGGCGGATTGTTTTATGATTGATGTATGCGACATTGGGGTAATGAAACCGTTGCTTGCGCAACACGGGTTTCATTTTTCCAAGGCGAAAGGACAAAACTTTCTGATTGCCCGCTGGGTACCGGAGCAAATCGCAGAGGAATCCGGGGTAGACCGGTCTGTTGGGGTGCTGGAAATCGGCCCGGGAATCGGCTCATTAACCCAACAACTGGCGTTAAAGGCAGGAAAAGTCTGTGCAGTCGAGGTAGATAAGCGGCTGGAACCTTTGCTTAAGCAAACAGTTGGTGAATTTGATAATTTAGAGATTTTGTGGGGGGATGTCCTGAAACAGGATATTCCTGCATTGGTAAAGGAAAAATTGGGAGGATTGCGGCCTATGGCCTGCGCAAACTTGCCTTATTACATCACATCTCCGATTCTGACGGCGCTTTTGGAAAGTCGCGCCTTTGAAGCGGTGACGGTTATGGTACAAAAGGAAGTGGCGTTGCGGATTGCGGCCAAACCCGGCACGCCGGACTATAGCGCCTTTACGGTGTTTTGCCAGTATTATGCCCAGCCGGAACTTCTGTTCCAAGTGCCGGCCCACTGCTTTATGCCGCAGCCGAAAGTCACTTCTGCAGTGATTACTTTGCGCGCAAGAGCGGAAACGCCTTGGGAAATTGCAGATGAGGCAGGCATCCACCGAGCGCTAAGGCCTTAGTTTGGTGTTTATTGTCTGACCCAACTCGTGCACGTCCTTCCCCCTGTCCTGGTCCTGGGGGT
>JAZOXE010000210.1:0-2579 GCA_045659525.1 Faecousia sp.
ATACTGGCAGGAGAATAAGACGTTCCATACGGACGTGTGGGATTTCTCAAAACCAAAATATTATGTGTTGGATATGTTCCCGTATCCCTCCGGCGTTGGTTTGCACGCAGGACATCCGGAAGGTTATACGGCAACGGATATATGTCCCGTATGAAACGTATGCAGGGATATAATGTTCTGCATCCTATGGGCTACGATTCCTTTGGCCTGCCTGCGGAGCAGTATGCAGTGTCTACCGGTAATCATCCCAACGGATTTACCCAGGAAAACATTAAAACCTTTTCTGCCCAGTTGCAGGAGTTAGGGTTTGACTATGACTGGTCTAAAATGGTTGCGACCTCCAACCCAGACTTCTACAAGTGGACACAGTGGATTTTCAAGAAGTTGTACGAAGCGGGTTACGCAAAGCGGATCGAAATGCCGGTTAACTGGTGCGAAGAACTGGGAACGGTTCTTTCCAACGATGAAGTGGTAGACGGCAAATCCGAACGTGGCGGATAACCTGTGGTCAAGAAGAATATGATGCAGTGGGTAATTGATCAACCCGCGTTTGCAGAAAAACTTCTGGAGGGACTGGAAGAGATTAACTGGCCCGAATCTACAAAGGAAATCCAGCGCAACTGGATTGGCAAGAGTACCGGCGTTGAAGTGGACTTTAAACTGGTTGGCGGCGGAGATTTCTCCATCTATACCACTTGTATTGAAACCATTTACGGTATTACCTTTATGGTTCTTGCCCCTGACGGAAAGATCGTTCAGGATTTGATGCCGCGAATTGAGAATCAAGAGGAAGTAAAAGCCTACATCGATGCATCTATCAAAAAGAGTGATATGGATCGTACGGAACTGAACAAGACCAAGTCCGGTTGCTGCTTAAAGGGAATTTATGCCATTAACCCGGTGAACGGAAGGGAAGTACCGGTATTTATCGGCGATTTCGTGTTGGCAAGTTATGGTACCGGCGCGGTTATGGCCGTTCCCAGTCACGATCAGCGTGATTTTGAGTATGCCCAAGTACACAACATTCCTATGCTTCAGGTTATTGATGGCGCTGACGTTTCCCAGCAGGCTTTTGAAAAGCAGAGTTATTTAGGAAAAGGATGCAAACTTATTAACTCCGAAGAATTTACCGGAATGACCGTTGAAGAGGCAAAAGAGGCAATTACCTGCAAACTGGAAAAAGCGGGTGTTGCCAGAAGAAAAGTGAACTACCACTTCCGGGAATGGATTTTTGCCCGGCAGAGATACTGGGGCGAACCGGTACCTTGTGTATATACGGAAAACGGTGAAACCGTTTTCCTGCCGGATGAAGAACTTCCTTTGATCTTGCCGGAACTGGAAGATTATAAAGGCCGTAACGGCCAAGCGCCTTTGGAAAATGCGACGGATTGGAAACAGTACAACAATAACGGCATCAAGGGCGTGAGGGAAACCTCTACAATGCCCGGTAGCGCAGGTTCTTCCTGGTACTATATGCGTTATATTGACCCGGAAAATGAAAATGCCCTTTGTGACCCGGAACTGCTAAAACACTGGATGCCGGTTGACTTATATATCGGTGGACCGGAACACGCGGTCGGACATTTGATTTACGCTCGAATCTGGAACCGATTCCTCTATGATATGGGCATATCTCCGGTCAAAGAACCCTTCCAAAAATTAGTCCACCAGGGTATGATTTTGGGTGAAAACGGCATAAAGATGGGTAAGCGCTTCCCGGAATATGTGGTAAATCCCAGTGACATTGTACGGGAGTATGGCGCAGATACCTTACGTCTTTATGAAATGTTTATGGGTCCACTGGAGGTTTCCAAGCCCTGGAGTACAACGGCTGTTGCCGGTGCAAAGAAATTCATTAACCGTGTTTGGAATTTCTTTACAGAGGAAAAGAACATTACCGATACCGATGACGGGAAACTGACAAAGGTTTACCATCAAACCGTTAAGAAAGTCACTGCCGATTTTGAGCAACTTGCCTTTAATACGGCGATTGCGCAGATGATGGTTTTTGTGAACGAAGTATATAAAAACGGTACTTGTCCAAGAGAATATGCAGAAGGCTTTATTAAAATGATTTCCTGCATCATTCCCCACGTAGGTGAGGAAGTTTGGCAGGTACTGGGACATGAATCCACCATTGCCTACGAACCCTGGCCTACTTACAGTGAGGAAAAATGTAAGGATACGGAGATCACTCTTGCTGTGCAGGTGAACGGCAAAATGCGTGGTACAGTACAGATGGACGCGGATTTAGACAATGATACCGTGGTAGAGAATGCTCTTGCGGATGAGAAAATCGCAAAGTTCCTGGAAAAATTAGAGGGCAGCATTGTAAAGACAATTGTTGTAAAAAATAAACTGGTGAACTTAATTGTGAAATAGTTTTGATTTTTTAGAAAATGCTGTCAAAACATAGAAATCCTGCTTGACATTTGGAAAAGAAATGTATATAATATTAAAGCCGTTATGGTCCTGAACGTATCCTGGATTGAGCCGGATACCATCGGAGGGAGGGAAAACAATGTCTGAAGTTCGTCTGAAAGAAAACGAATCTCTGGAAAGCGCCCTGCGTCGTTTTA
>JAZOXE010000211.1:0-9233 GCA_045659525.1 Faecousia sp.
TCCCTTTACCCTGGTGCAGATAACCCGCTGGCATTGTTCGGTACTGTCAGCGCTATGGTCTTCCCAGTCATGATGTTTCCTGCCGCAATCTTATTTGCGTTGGCAGAACTGTTGATTCCGGAACTGGCGCGGTGCGCCGCCGCAGGCAGTAAAAACCGAATACAGTATTTGGTGAAGCGAAGTTCGCGTCTTGCTTTTCTTTACGGTTTTACTTTTTCCGGACTTTTGTATCTGTTCGCAAAACCCTTGTGTTTACGCCTTTACGACAGTGCCCAGGCCGGTTATTTTTTGGAACGGTTTTCCCTTCTTGTGCCAATGCTTTACAGTGACGCCATCACCGATGCCATGCTGAAAGGTTTAGGTCAACAAACTGCCAGCGTGCGTTATAATATTTTCACTTCCGGGTTAGATGTAATCTTCTTGTATCTGCTCCTGCCTGCATTTGGTATGGACGGATATTTCTTTAGTTTCCTGCTGACGCATCTAATTAATTACATTTTAAGTATTCGCAGGCTGCAAAAAGTTTCTCAAGTAAAAATCCTGCCGAAGCAAATACTCCTTATGATAATTGCCACAGCACTTTCTATCATCCTCGCTTCCCGTATTGCGCCGATGCTGATTCGCGGCGGCGCATTTTTGGCGCTTTTGTTTTCTATGCTGTTTTTAATGGGCGTGGTAACCGCAGAAGATATCACTTGGGTAAAAAGCCTGCCATGCAAAACGGAAAGATGAGTCATTAAGTAGGCAACCGGTTCGAGTCTGACGGCCACAACGCAAAAAAGCAGATACCTGATGGGTATCTGCTTTTTTGGTATGCGTTGTTTTATAGGATTTAAGCAAAAAGTGAGAACCTGCAAGCATTTCTGTACTCCGTAAAGAGTAGTTTTTTGCAAATAGCAAAATATCAGCAGTTGTCGATGTAGATAATGACCTGCGCACGAATCATTTTTTCAAATCCTCCAGCGCAGCACGCACTGCTGCAATTATAAATGCAGAGAAAGTACAATCCTTTCCCTTGATTGCCTTTTCTACCCCATCAACAACATCGCTGGGAAAGCGAATCGTTTTATTGATGGTAGGTGGTGTTTCCGGTATTTTGAATTTTCCCATTGCAGCATCCTCCATAAGCATTGCAATTGTAATGCTATAATTCTATGACAGTTTGCCGCATAAATATGCATTGCAAAAGCAATGCATATTTTGTATAATGTTATTGAGGTGATACAAATGGCAGAATTTTGCTTGGATTGCTGGAACAAAATCAATGAAACCCACGATTCCAAATGGAGATATGCTTTTTCCTGGGATAGAGATTTGTGTGAAGAATGTGGTCAATATAAGCGTGTAATCGTTGTGGAACGGTTTTGGTCGCGGGCGCAAAGGGCATTGGTTGAAGCAATCGAGAATATTCAGAATCAAAGAAAAAAATAAAATCATCCGCGCAGCGGATACCACAACTTCTTCACTATTCACTATTACTTATTACTTCAAAAATCCTAAATGCGGTTTTAGTGAAAAGTGAAGAGTGAAGAGGTAAAAAGTAAAAATCCCGAATGCTTTCGCATTCAGGATTTTTGGTGCCGGGTGTCCTGTTGCGGTGCCCTATATTTTTGGCGGCGGTCAAAGCCGCCTTAAAAATATAGACCGCGCCCACTCGCCCCCCTCCCTCCTCCCGCCACTGCCGGCGGTCGGGTCGCTCCCCAGACTCTCACCTGCGGTTCGAGTCCGACCACCATAGAAAAAAGCAGACACCCCTTTTGGGGTATCTGCTTTTTTGGTGCCGGTGACCGGACTCGAACCGGTACGGTTTTGAGGCCGAGGGATTTTAAGTCCCTTGTGTCTACCTATTCCACCACACCGGCGGCTGGATAATCATAGCATATTTTCCCTTATCCGTCAAGGCGAAATTAAGGTATGTTTATGGGAGAAATGTTGAACTTTCTTAAAATAATTTTAATATTCCTTGCGCAAAACTCCAATCCGGCGGGTTTTTGCTTTGATTTTTTGGTCACATTGGGTAAATTTTCAAAAATAGGTTGTAAGTTTGCCGAAAATGTTGTAGAATAATATAACTGATAAAATGCAAATACTATGATTCTTGGAGGAATCTTCATGGAAAAACCCATTGTTTTAGTCATTATGGACGGTGTGGGCAAAGGCCTTGGTGACAGCAGTGACGCTGTTGCAGTGGCAAAGACTCCCACTTTAGACAATCTCCTTGCCACCTGTCCTCACACCTATCTGAAAGCCCACGGTACGGCTGTCGGTCTGCCCTCTGATGAGGATATGGGCAACTCCGAAGTGGGACATAACGCTTTAGGCTGCGGTCAGGTTTACTCCCAAGGCGCTAAATTGGTTGGCGAGTCTATTGAAAACGGAGCCCTCTTTGCATCGGAAACCTGGCAGGATTTGGTTGCAAATGCAAAGGACGGAAAAGCAATGCATTTCATCGGCTTGCTTTCCGACGGCAATGTGCACTCCAACATCCACCATCTGATCTCCCTTTTGAAAGCCGCCAGGGAAGCACAGGTGAAAAAGGCTTATTGCCATATTCTTTTAGACGGACGTGACGTTCCTGCCACCTCCGCGCTGGAATACGTAGATATGCTGGAAGATGTTCTGAAAGAATTAGGCGCGGATGGTTATGATTATGCCATCGCATCCGGTGGCGGACGTATGCAGGTGACAATGGACCGGTATGAGGCCAACTGGGCAATGGTAGAAAACGGCTGGAAAACCCATGTGCAGGGCATTGGGCGTCAGTTTGCTTCCGCCAAAGAGGCCATTGAAACCTATCGGGTGGAAACCGGCGTCATTGACCAGGACCTGCCTGCTTTTGTGGTGGCAAGAGACGGTGAGCCGGTGGCAAAAATTGCCAATGGCGACTCTGTGATTCTCTTTAACTTCCGGGGTGACCGGGCGCAAGAGATTTCTTTGGCCTTTGACCGGAAAGACTTTGATAAATTTGACCGGGGCAATTACACCGGTGTAAAATTTGCCGGCATGCTCCAGTATGACGGAGACCTGAATATTCCGGAAAACTATTTGGTACAACCACCGGTAATTCAGAATACCCTGACAGAAGTGCTGTGTGACGCAGGCATTTCTCAGTACGCGCTGTCGGAAACCCAAAAATACGGCCACGTAACCTACTTCTGGAACGGAAACCGATCCGGAAAAGTGAGCGAAGAACTGGAAACCTATGAGGAAATTCCCTCTGACGTAATTCCGTTTGAGCAAGCCCCCGCAATGAAGTCCAAAGAGATTACGGAAAAAATGGTTGCGGCCATGGCGACCAAGAAATATCAGTTCCTCCGTTGCAACTATCCCAACGGAGATATGGTAGGACATACCGGCGTTATGGATGCGGTGGTTTATGCTATGGAGTGTGTGGATAACGGCTTAAAGGCAATTTTGGAAGCCGCTGACAAGTACGGCTACACCGTGCTGATTACCGCAGACCACGGCAACGCCGACCAAATGACGGAAACCAAGAAAGGCAAAACTTCCGTGCGTACCGCCCACTCGCTGAACCCGGTTCCCTTTATCATTTACGATAAAGACAACAACTGGGAAGTTAAGGACGGCGCATACGGTCTTGCCAACGTAGCCCCCACAGTTGTGAAAATGATGAAACTCATACCCCCGGCCTGCTGGGAAGACAGCATGGTCTAATTCTGTAGCAAGTGTGAGGCTTGCGGAAAAATGCAAGGAGGTATCTTATGATTCGGCATAACAATGATAACGGTTCTGTAAATGTCAGCACCAATGTATACAGCGATATTGCCGGTACGGCGGCATCCAACTGCTTCGGTGTCAGAGGGATGGCGGCCCGGTCTGTAAGCGACGGTGTCTATCACCTGCTTCGTAAAGAATCTATGAGCAAGGGCGTCGCTGTTGAATTCCATGAAGACGGCACGATTTCCATTGATTTACACATCATTGTGGATAACGGTGTGAACCTTTCTGCAGTAGGCGCGTCCATTATTTCTGAAGTTCGCTATGTGGTAAACAAAAGCACAGGAACGGAAGTTCGGGATGTGAATGTGTTTATCGATTCCATGGTAATTTAATGGAGGTACGGACCATTGAGGCAGACAATCAACGGCGCGGATTTCCGCAGACTGGTTATCAGCGCGGCAGCCGCCATTGAAATTAACAAACAGAAACTCAACGAGTTGAATGTTTTCCCGGTCCCGGACGGAGATACCGGAACGAATATGTCTATGACTGCCGGCACTGCGGCGGCAGACCTGCGCAAAGCAGAAGACCCCACTTTGGAAAAAGCCGCATCTATCGCATCTTCTTCCATGCTTCGGGGCGCCCGGGGCAACTCCGGTGTTATTTTGTCTTTGCTGTTTCGGGGAATCGGCAAAAAGTTAAAAGGCACCCAGGAGTGTGACGGCGTTTTGTGGGCAAATGCTCTGCAAGAGGGCGTGGATGCCGCTTATAAGGCGGTTATGAAACCTGCAGAGGGCACCATTTTGACCGTTGCCCGGTTGGCGGCAGGCAAGGCTTTGGAAGCCGCCGAGGAAAACAATCAAATTGAATTTGTCCATCAGGCGGCGCTGGAAGAAGCGAAAATCGCTTTGGCCAACACGGTAAACCAAAACCCGGTGCTGAAAAAGGCAGGCGTTGTGGATGCCGGCGGTAAAGGCTGGGTTACGGTGCTGGAGGCTATGCTCAGCGCCCTCCAAGGGGAAGATATCGTTGCGCCGGTAGCCGGCGAAACTGCCCAAGTGAACGAGCAGGCATCCTTTGGGGATTTTGACACAGAGGATATTACCTTTACCTATTGTACGGAGTTCATTATCTCCCGGGAGAATGATATGGATCCGGAAAAACTCCGGGACTTCCTGTCCGGTTTGGGAGATAGTTTGGTGTTGGTGGACGATGAAGAGATTATCAAAGTCCACGTGCACACAAACGATCCGGGAAAAGCCCTCCATGAAGCCATGGATTACGGCTCTTTCGTTACGGTCAAGATTGAAAATATGCGACTGCAGCATACAGAAAAAGTAATGAACGAGCAGGAACTGGCTCCGAAGATTGCAGAGCCGGAAAAACCTTGCGGCGTTGTTTCTGTCTGCGCCGGTGATGGTTTGGCGGAAGTGTTCCGGAATTTGGGCGTAGACGGCATTATTTCCGGTGGACAGACAATGAACCCCAGTACCCAGGATATTCTGGAAGTGGTAAACAAAGTGCCTGCCGAGACGGTCTATGTTTTGCCCAACAATAAGAACATCATTATGGCGGCGGAGCAGGTAGATGCCCTTACCCCCAAGACGGTTGTGGTGATTCCCAGTAAAACCGTACCCCAGGGCGTAACGGCTATGCTTAACTTCAACCCGGAAGGCACTCAGGAAGAAAATGTGGCCGCAATGACCGAGTCTTTGGAAACAGTGGACACCATGCAAATTACCTATGCTGCCCGGAATTCCGATTTCGACGGCTATGATATCCACGAGGGTGATTATTTGGCGATTTACGGCAGCAATCTCTTTGGAACCAGCCAGAACATTAAGGAACTGCTTGCCGGATTGGCAGAAAAAGTCCGGGAGACTGGAAAAGAATATATCACCGTTTATTACGGCGAGGACATTCAGGAAAAGGACGCCGAGAAGACGGCAGATCTGTTCCGGGAACTGTGTCCCGAAGCAGATGTGAATTTGCTTTGCGGCGGTCAACCGGTATATTATTATTTGATTTCTGCGGAATAAGAAACAAAAAGGCCCTCTGCAGTGGCAGTGGGCCTTACCATTTTCCGTTTGGTACATAGTTTATGACGGAGGTGTTATGATGGAAACTGTAAACAGTTTTTTCTCAAAATGGATGCAGAGAATAAAAGCGTTAGGGCAAATGAAAATCCCCACCCACGCATCCAGCGCCAGTTTCTTTATCGCCCTTTCTGTATTTCCGTTGCTGGTTTTATTTTTAGGACTTTTGCGCTATACCGGAATTTCTGTGGATGCGTTGACAGATGCTATAAAAGGACTTGTGCCGGAGGCGCTGATGCCCTATGCAAAAAAACTGATTTTAAGCACTTATCGCAATTCTTCCGGGGCAATCGTGTCCATATCTGCGGTGACGGCATTGTGGTCTGCGGGATTGGGAATGCACGGACTGCTTTCCGGACTTAATGCGGTGTATGAAATCCGGGAGAGTCGGGGGTATTTTTATACGCGGCTGTTATCCGTGGTATATACCTTTCTTTTCTTGTTGGTGCTGCTTTTGACTTTGGTGCTGCACGTGTTTGGTGGCAGCCTGTTTCGAGTTTTGGAAAACAGTTCCAACCCTTTGCTGATGTTTTTGGCAGAGGTGGTGGATTTGCGGTTCTTTTTACTGCTTTTTCTGCAAACATCCGTATTTACCGCTTTGTTTATGGCGCTGCCCAATCAGGAAAGCCATATTTTTGATGCGCTGCCCGGAGCGCTTCTTTCTTCCATCGGGTGGCTGGTGTTTACCAACATTTACTCCTGGTATGTGGAAAACTTTCCCATGTATGCCAACATCTATGGTTCGGTGTATGCTGTGGCGCTGAGTTTGTTGTGGTTGTATATTTGCATTTGCATAGTGTTCTACGGCGGTTTGCTCAATCGCTGGTTAATTAAAAATCGGGAAGATAAGAGGTAAGAAAATGGGGTTTTTGTCCGTAGCGGCCGGCGCAAATTACCGTCGGTATTTCAGAAAATTAAAGGCTGTTGCAAAAAAGGAACATCGGTTTTATCCGGCATTAATATGGGATACCGGTTGGTGTGTACTGCGCTACGGTATGGCGCTGACAGATTATCTGAATTTCAAACTGTATAACAGAACCGCTGCCCAGCGAAAAGAATATTTTGGCGCTATGCGGGAGGAGAAATTTTATGATACTGTTTCTCCGCCGGCTTATAAAAAACGCTTTACCATAAAACCGGATTTTATCCGGGAGTTTTCCAAATACACCCGGCGGGAGATTACCGTCCCCGGACGGGACAGTTTTGCGGATTTTTGCGCTTTTTTGGACAATCATTCCGATTTTATGTCTAAACCCTACGACGGGTTGGGTGGCGCCAGCGTAAAAAAAGAGCAGACTGCGGATATAACCGACCGGCAGGCGTACTATGATTACGCGATGAAAAACCGTATTTATCTGGAAGAACGGGTAAAACAGCACCCGGAAATGAATGTTTTGTGTCCTGCCAGTGTAAACACCATTCGGATGATGACCTATAACGACAACGGCACGCCGATTTTGCTGTGGGCCGGATTGCGGGTTGGCAACGGCGTAAACCCGGTGGACAATTTCCACGCACAGGGTATGGGTGTAAAAATCGACCTGGAAACAGGGAAGTTGACAGGCAACGGTATTAACAAGGACAATGAAGAATTTTCCGCACACCCTACCACCGGCACGATTTTTGAGGGATTTCAGATTCCCTGCTTCCGGGAGGCAAAGGAAATGGTACTGGAGGCGTGTTTGTTAAGCGACAAGATTTTGCTAATTGGTTGGGATGTGGCGATTTCCGAAAACGGACCGCTGATTATCGAAGCCAACCGCTGGCCGGGATTTGACTTGGTGCAGGTCTTGGAAGACCGGGGAAGAATGGACATTGTCCGGGACGTACTTCGCAGACATCAGAAAAAGTAAAGATTTTTTCACATAATATTCACAGAGCGTTGATATACTGGTAAAATCCGGGAGGTGGTATCGTGTTTGGCTATGTAATGGCAAACCGAATAGAACTGGATAAAGCGCAGCAACAACGCTATGACAGTGTTTATTGTGGGATTTGCCGCCAACTGCGTCAGCAGGGCGGGCAAACTGCCCGATTAGGCTTGAGTTATGATATGGCTTTTTTGGCTTTGCTTTTAATGAGTTTGTACGAGCCGGAAGAAACCGGCGGAAAGCGGGCCTGCCTTTTGCGCAACCGGCCCTATGTGGAAAACACCTATATTGCGTATGCCGGCAGTATGAATTTGGCGCTGGCCTATTATAAAGCGCTGGATGATATTGAAGATGAGGGAAGCCTTTCCGGGAAAACCGTTGCAGGTATCCTCAAACCCTATATGCCGGAAATTGAAAACAAATATCCCCGGCAGTGCGAGAGCATGAAACAGTGTATCCACCAACTGGGAGAGATGGAAAAGGCAGGGTGCCAAAACCCGGACTTACCTGCCGGCTGTTTTGGAAGCCTTTTGGGAGAAATCCTGGTTTATGAAGAAGATATGTGGGCAGAAGATTTGCGACAGACCGGACAGGCACTGGGTCGGTTCATTTACCTTGCGGATGCGGCAGTAGATTATCGTAAGGACAAAAAGCATAACCGTTATAATCCTTTCCTTGCCATGGGCATGGAAGAGGATTGGGCGACCTGGGAACAGTATTTGGTGCTGGAAATGGCGCGGTGCACCCGGGCATTTGAGCGTTTGCCGCTGGTGCAGGACAAAACTATTCTCGACAATATTTTATACAGCGGTGTATGGGTATCTTACCGACAGAAGGAAAAGAACGCCGCAGGAGGCAAAAATGATTCACAATCCGTATCAGGTACTGGGCGTTAGTCCCAATGCCAGCGATGAAGAGATTAAAAAAGCCTATCGCAAACTTGCAAAAAAGTATCACCCTGACAGAAATCCGGGGGATAAAGAAGCGGCCAAAAAAATGCAGGAAATCAATGCGGCCTATGAGCAGATAAAGAACCCGGAAAAGGCGCAGCAGGCGAACGGGCAATCTGCCAACTACGGCTATGGGCCTTTTGGCGGTTATGACCCCTTTGGCGGCAAAAGATATGAAAATTACGAAACGTCTACGGAAGACCCGTATCAGCAGTCTGCGTATCAGTATATCCGCTTCCGCCGGTATCAGGAGGCACTGAATGCTTTGGGCAATTCCCAAAAGCGGGATGCCCGCTGGTATTATCTGTCTGCGTTAGCAAATGACGGCTTGGGAAATCAAGTGACGGCATTGGAACATATCCGCAGAGCCGTATCTATGGAACCGGGAAATATGGTATATATGCACACGCTGGAACAGATTCAAAACGGCGGCGACACCTATCGCAGCAACGCTGGCAACTATCGGGGATTCTTTGTAGGCGGCTCTCCCTGCGCCGCTGCGTGTCTGTGTTATCTTTTCCAGCGGTTATGTTGTTACTGTTAAAATAAACCCGCCGCGCACCTGCGCGGCGGGGTTTTGTTTGGAAAAAAAGAATTGGAAGGCATTGTGGTTCGGGTAACTTTGTTGCTTTGGG
>JAZOXE010000212.1:0-22968 GCA_045659525.1 Faecousia sp.
ACAACTGTCGGCAATCAGTATGCCTCCAATCATCTGGGGAATGGGAAACCCTTTGTCTTTTTGCAGTTGGGTAAGGACTTTGTAATCCAGCGCCGCATCGGAAACCGCAGTTTCCGGGTTCTTTCCCCGAAAAACTTCCGGTCCATAGGGGACTTCCGGTAAGGGCGCAAAGTTTTGAGATTCTACAGTAAGATTTTCCCGGATATCCCGCAGACTTGCCAATTTGGCAAGGTTCTTTCCAATCTCCGCTTCACTGGGGAGGGATTGGCAGGCAAGGGCTTCTCTTTGCCAAAGGCTTTTTGCCTCATCCCGAGCCAACCGGGCGGCTTCTAATTTTTGAGTGTAGGTAAGATTTTCCTGATAAGACAAAGCCGAAAGGTGGTTGTCTAAAAGCCGATTTTCTTCTTTCAGCGCAGTTTCCCGCTGACGGAACGTTTCGACCTGTCCTTGCAAAGATAGAAGTTGCTGTAACTTTTGTTCTACGTCCGCAAGTTCTTTCTCCGCTTCCGGAAGCAGACCTTTTTTGTTGAAACGGCAGTGGTTTTTCAGGTCCTTTAATTTCTGCGCCAGCATATCCGACTGGCCGCTTTCATCTCCGGTGGTTACCAAATCGTTCAGCCGCCGCCGCAATTTTTCATCTTCTGTTACCGGCATTTGGGATTGTTTCAGAAAACCTGCCCGGACAAAGACACTGCGCTCTACGCCCAGTAAAACTTCTCCGCAGTTATCGACGCAGAGTTCCGGAACAACAAGTCCCGATTCCGTTTCATAGGCGTTCACTTCTCCCATGGGAATGCGGTTTTTTCCTCGGCGCTCAATGGTAATATCCCGGTTTTTCCATAAAATCCGCATACTGCCGGACATCGGCACGCCGGACCAAGGCAAATAATGTTCTTTATCTGCCAAAAAACCGGATTTATTTCGGGAACCGGTGTCAATGCCGTAAAGCATAGCCTCCAAGAAGGCGCACCAAGTACTCTTTCCACCTTCGTTGGGCAGGTGGATGATATTCATACCCGGTTGTAAAGTCAGGGTTTCTCCGTTTAATTTGCCAAAGGTGGCGGTCATTGAGAGAATCTTCACGGCAATACCACCTCCTGACCGTCAATGAGCATGCGGGACAGTTTTGCCCCGAGAAGAATTTTTTCTTTTTCCGCTTCCGGAGAATTTTCCAAAGCCTGCTGCAGAAGACCGAAGTAGATGCCCTCAAAACTGTCTGCTCCGGCATTTCCCCAAATATCTGCAACCTGGGAGGTATTATCCCGGAAAATGAGATTTGGGAAACGGGAGAATTCCTTTTGCAACGCTTTTAAATCCGGGGTATCGGCTTCACCGGTCAAAGTGATGCGGTAGAAGTCATTGCTTCCCACCGGCGGTAAAAGATCATAAAGTCCATCCACAGTGGATTTCAGGTCATAAAACCGAGGCGTGCTCAGCGCCCGGAACTGCAGGGCGGCTTTATCTTCCAAAGTGATAATGTATGCGCCTTTTACCCCCGGCTCATCATAGCCTCTGCCCATAGGACAGCCGGGCCAGGCACACAGCGTTTTTCCAGCGTTGAAAGAATCCCCTTTGTGGATATGTCCCAAAGCCAGATAATCAAGTCCGGATTCGGCAACTTGACTGTGGGTGATGGGGCAATAGGGAGAACTGGGGGTAGTCGCATCAGCGTGCAAAATGCCGATGGCATATTTTTCGTCCTGCCGGGCAGTGAATCCCTCTAAAAGACCGGGGCAGTCCATAGCGGTGTAACCGGCGCCGTAAATTCTTACGTTTTGTTCCGGCAGGGAAACGGATTCTATTTGGGAAGATTTGAAAATGTGCACATTTTCTGGCCAGACTTCCCGGAGCCACGGGCTGTCCGATTTACAGCAGTCGTGGTTACCCGGCGTAATGAACACCGGTACGGCCATTTCTTTCAGCACGTCATAAAGATGGCGGTAGGTGTAAGGCGTGTAACTGCCGTCAAATAAATCCCCGGCAAGCAACACCAAATCACAGTTTTCCTCTCGGCACAACTGCAAAAGTTTGTCCGGTATTTGGGAAAGCGCTTCCCGCAGAGCAGGGCTTTGCCCGGATAAAGGGGAGTCTAAATGCCAGTCGGCGCTATGGAGTATTTTCATCCTGTAAATCCACCCTTTCTACCCGAATACACCGGCCGGTGTCGGCATCAACGGTAAACAGCACCGCTTCTAATTTGGTGTCGCCCTCTGCCCAGTGATAGCGGGAGGTTAAATCACCCCGGAATTTGGCAATAGACTGGCTGGGGGCAACGCCCAAAACGGAATTTTTTGGCCCGGTCATACCCAAATCCGTTACATATCCGGTGCCTTTTGGGAGTACTTGAGCATCTGCGGTGGGAACGTGGGTGTGGGTACCCCATAAAGCGCTGATTTTTCCGTCCAACATATATCCCATTGCCAGTTTTTCCGAAGTGGCTTCTGCGTGCAGTTCCACAAAAATCAGTTTGGTATTCATTTCTTTGAGAATCTGTTCCACCAATAAAAAGGGATTGTTGGGGCCGTAGTCCATATTACACCGGCCAATCAAATCAATCACCGCTATGTTGCCGACTTTTGTCTCATAGATGCCGTAACCCCGCCCCGGTGTCTGGGGGGCGAAATTCGCAGGCCGAAGGATTTGGGGACAGTCTTCTAAAAAATCAGAGATTTCCCGCTTGGCAAAGGTGTGATTGCCCATGGTAATCACATCAGCCCCGGCATCCAGAATTTGTTGACCTTGTTGGGGGGTCATTCCAATGGCGGCGGCATTTTCTCCGTTGACAATGACGAAATCCGCTTGGGTTTTTCGTTTCAAATATCGTAGACTGCGGCTAATTCGGTTCAGTCCCGGTGTGCCGACCACATCGCCTACGGCTAATACTTTCAGTTCCATAGTTTCCTACTTTCTAACGAATGGATTTTGCGTACTCTGAGGGAGTAACTCCAAATTTTTCCTTAAACTGACGGGAGAAATGGTGAATGGTGGAATATTGCAGCGCGGCGGCAATCTCCGTGAAATTCCGTTTTCCCTCCCGAATCATTTGCTTACTTTCTTCCAGTTTCACCCGGCGCAAATACTCGCCGGGGGAGATTTGCAGATGTTTTCCAAAAAGGGCGGTGAGATAACTGGCGCTGACACCGGTGTTTTCGGCAATGATGGGAACGTTGAGCCGTTCAAATATGTGGTTACTGATATATTGCTGCGCCCGACGAATAATTTCGTTTTCGTGGCGGGAATCGAGAGGAATAGTCGCCTGTTCCTCCCCGGATTCCGGAAGCCTTTCCAGAAAAATAAGCAAGATGGAAAGAAGATTTAAGAGCATCTCGCCGGTGTGAGTTTGGTCATCGCGTTGCTCTTGTAACATCTGGAAAAGCAAAGTCTTTGCCGTTTCGTTGGAAGAAAATACCCGGTTTGAAAAGGGGGATAACTCCCAGTTTTCTACAAGGAAGTCAATGGTGACGAACCGGGGCGCTACGTCCAAATCCCCATAGTACATATGCCACTGGTCGGGGGCATAAACCACCATTTCTCCCTGGTTAAGAATATAGTCCTTTCCGTCGGCACTGCAGTGTAAAGGCCCTCGGTCTACGTAAATCAGCCGGGCGGCGGCAGTGGCGCTGCCGGGGAAGAGAAAACCCCGCTCCTTTTCGTGATACACCAAAGAGGAAATTTGGGTGATTCTGGATTTTGCCCGAATGCGAAAAGTATCCGCCGCTTGGGTTTGAATCAGCCGGGGCATAGAAAGCGCCGCCTCAATGACAGATGCGCTGCTTCCGAAAGCGCTTAAGCGAAACCAGATCCCTCGAAGAAGTTGCACCGGACGGGTTAAATAGAAGTCCTGATAACGGACGCCGTCAAGGGATACGGACAGCACCGTAGCGCCGGTGTCGTTTTGGAAATAGGTAGTTGCGTTTGTTTGGTAGGTGCTCACATCCTGCGGGGAGAGGGAGAGGGCGTGACTGTTGGGGCAGGAGAAAATGGGAAAATCCTCTGACAGTACTTTGCCGAAGTTTTGAAAGGTAATTTGGTCTAATTGATAAATCAAAGAAAACACGCCTTCCGCAAAAAAATAGAACTACTGATAATCAGTAGTTCTATTATACAGCCAATCATTGAAAATGGCAAATTATTTATGCAAAAACCGGAAATTATCTTTGATATTCGAATTCCATATCATAGATATTAACAACATCG
Source organism: Faecousia sp. (assembly GCA_045659525.1). Classification (GTDB taxonomy): domain Bacteria; phylum Bacillota; class Clostridia; order Oscillospirales; family Oscillospiraceae; genus Faecousia. The sequence continues at coordinate 4,198 of JAZOXE010000212.1, forward strand.
CCGTCTTGAATCCCCATTTCTTCCAGTCGGGCAAACAGTCCGCACTTGCGCAGTTGCAGGTCAAAATAGTTCCGGGATTCATAGTCGTCGAAGTTGATATTGTCGACCAAACGCTCCAGCCAAGTGCCGGTGATAACCCAAGTGCTTCCCAAATGTTCAATTTCCAAAGCACTGGGGTCTCCCACTTCTGCTTCCGGTTCGATATATTCCGGCTCGTAAATGGTAACCGGGGGTAAGGTGCGCAGTTTTTCCGCGATTACCCGCATCAGGTTCTTTGTGCCTTGAGTCGTGCCGGCGGAAATCTCGTACAGTTCGCAGCCGGCAGCCTCCACGCAGGCGCGCAGACGGGAGAGATTGTCACTTTCCGGCATCAAAAGGTCGCATTTGTTGGCGGCAACAATCATAGGCCGGTCGCTTAAATCTACAGAGTAGTTGTGCAGTTCTTCACAAATGGCGTTAAAGTCCTCCACCGGGTCTCTGCCTTCACTGCCGGAAACGTCTACAACGTGCACCAAAAGACGGCAACGGTCGATATGCCGCAAAAAGTCATGACCCAAACCGGCGCCCTCTGCTGCGCCCTCAATAATACCGGGGATGTCAGCCATAACAAAGGATACGCCTTCGTCAACGTAAATCACGCCTAAATTGGGATACAAGGTGGTGAAGTGATAGTTGGCGATTTTGGGACGGGCATTGGATGTGACGGACAGAAGGGTGGATTTACCTACATTGGGAAAACCAACCAAACCCACGTCGGCCAAAAGTTTCAGTTCAAAAATAACGTCCCGTTCCTGACCTTTCAGTCCCGCTTTTGCAAACCGGGGCACTTGCCGGGAAGCGGTAGCGTAGTGGGCGTTACCCCAACCGCCGCGGCCGCCTTTGGCAAGGACAAAGTCCTCTCCGGTGGACATATCCACAATAATCTGATTACTTTCCGCGTCCCGGACAACCGTACCTCTGGGCACCTGAATAATCAGGGGTTCCCCCCGCTTGCCGGACATATTTCGCCCTTGACCGTTCTGACCGGCTTGAGCGGAATATTTGCGTTTGTACCGGAAATCTAAAAGGGTGGAGAGGTTGTCGTTGACCCGCAGAATTACACTGCCACCATGACCGCCGTCTCCACCGTCCGGACCACCGGCGGCAACATATTTTTCTCTGTGGAAAGCGACAGCACCGTCGCCGCCCCGTCCGCCGCATACAAATACTCGGACTTTATCCACAAACATTTCCATAATAAGCGCTCCTTCCCATTACAACGGCTTGTCCCGCTAACGTTAAGAAAAAGGACTGTCGCAGATAGTTAGCAACAGTCCTTCGCTTCTCATACGGGATTACTGCTCAGCAGCGTACACAGAGCACTGCCGACGGTCCTTGCCCTTGCGCTCAAACTTAACGGTGCCGTCAACCAGAGCAAACAGGGTGTCATCACTACCGATACCAACATTAACACCGGGGTGAATGTGGGTACCTCTCTGACGAACCAAAATATTACCGGCCAGAACAAACTGACCGTCTGCGCGCTTTACGCCCAGGCGTTTGGCCTCGGAGTCACGACCGTTCTTGGTAGAACCGCCGCCCTTATGGTGCGCGAAAAACTGAATACCAATCTTCAGCATGGTGTTACACCTCCAAAACTTCCATATAATCTTTGTAATCTTCCCGCAAACTGCAAAGCGTAAGCATCATACCGGCAAGCACTGCCTGAACAGCCTCTTCTTCATCGCAGACGGCGGGGAGCGTCAAGGTGATGCGAGCATCTTCTTCCTTAACGCGAACTTTGGCCTTTGCGCCGCAAACATCATTGATGGTGGCTTCGGCCATGGTGACAACGGCGGAAATGGCGGCGCAGACAATATCCGTGCCGGCTTCACTGTAACCGCTGTGACCGGAAATGGAGAACCCGGTAATCCGGTCCTCATCTGTAAAAAATTCGCACCTTGTCATAATTACAGTGCAATTTTGGTGATTTCCACCTTGGTATAGGGCTGACGATGGCCCTGCTTTTTCTTTTCGTTCTTCTTGGCTTTGTACTTGAAGACGGTAATCTTCTTAGCCTTGCCGTTCTTAACAACCTTGGCTTCTACAGCGGCGCCTTCCACAACGGGAGCACCGATTTTGGAGTTTTCACCGTCGAGAACTGCCAGAACCTGATCGAACTTTACGGTAGATTCAGCCTCTGCCTCCAGTTTTTCAATGTACAATACATCGCCTTCGGCTACGGTATACTGCTTACCGCCGGTAACAATCACTGCTTTCATTTCTTTTTCACCTACTTTTTATTGTGTAGACTCGCTCTAAAGGCGGGTGCGTTTGGGCGCACCAACTTAAGCCCATTCAATGCGGCTGGACTATTTTAGCAAAGAAAAACAAGAAAGTCAATACTTTTTATCTCTAATTTTCCGGTTTTTTGTGGGGGGACGGTTTTTTTGTGCCTGATTTTTGTAAGGACAAAGCAAGTGGTAAAAATGCACCATAGAAAGGTGGACTTGCTCTGAAAATTTATCAAACTTTTTGTATCGATATAGATTTATAGTTATTGAAAAATTTATGCGTATGTGGTATGATAAAGAAAAATCGCGAGAGGAGAACGGAATATGGAATATCGCAAGGAACATGACTCTATGGGTGAGGTACTGGTGCCTGCCGATAAGTACTGGGGCGCCCAGACGCAGCGCAGTCACGAAAACTTCCCCATCGGCGTTGGATTGGAGACTATGCCCCGGGAGATTACATATGCATTCGGAATCTTAAAAAAGGCAGCGGCCATGGCAAACTATGGGCTGAAGCCGGAGAAGATGACAAAGGAAAAATTAGATGTTATTTCCGTAGCCTGCGATGAAGTGGCATCCGGAAAATTAAATGACCATTTCCCCCTTGTGGTGTGGCAGACCGGTTCCGGTACCCAGTCCAATATGAATGCCAACGAAGTGATTGCCAACCGTGGCAACGAACTGGCAGGAAAGAAACTGCTCCATCCTAATGATGATATCAATATGTCCCAGTCTTCCAATGATACATTCCCTACCGCTATGCATATTGCAGCGGTGCTGGCTTTAGAGGATAAAGTGATTCCCGCTATTGACAAACTGGTAGATACCTTTATCCGACTGGAAGAGGAAAACGCAGGCATTGTAAAATCGGGACGCACCCATTTGCAGGATGCAACGCCCATCGCCTTCTCTCAGGAAATTTCCGGTTGGCGCTCCAGCCTTCAAAAAGACAAAAAACTAATTGAACTGGCGCTTCCGGAATTGCGGAAACTGGCGCTGGGCGGTACGGCAGTAGGCACGGGGCTCAACGCTCCCAAAGGTTTTGATAAAGAAGTGGCGGCGGCAGTCTCCAAACTCACCGGCAAAGAATTCTATACAGAAGAGAATAAATTCCACGCGCTGACCAGTAAAGATGAACTGGTATTCGCCCACGGCGGCTTAAAGGCGCTGGCCTGTGACCTGATGAAGATAGCCAACGATGTGCGGTGGCTGGCATCCGGTCCCCGGGATGGATTGGGCGAGATCACCATTCCGGAAAATGAGCCCGGTTCTTCTATCATGCCGGGAAAAGTCAATCCCACCCAGTGTGAAGCAGTAACCATGGTGGCGGTTCAGGTTATGGGTAACGACACCGCAGTGGGAATTGCCGCAAGTCAAGGCAATTTCGAACTGAACGTGTTTATGCCGGTTTGTATTTATAATTTCCTGCAGTCTGCAAGACTGCTATCCGACGCTATGCACGCATTCCACGATAACTGCGTGGTAGGTATTAAGGCAAACAGAGAAAAAATGGCACACAACCTGCATAATTCTTTAATGCTGGTAACGGCGCTGAATCCCTACATCGGTTATGAAAATGCGGCAAAGACAGCCAAGAAAGCCTATAAGGAAAACATTTCTCTGAAAGAGGCTTGCGTAGCATTGGGCTTTTTAACCGCAGAGAAATTTGATGAAGTGTTCCATCCGGAACAGATGATTTAATGAGGTGCACCTATGACATATTCTTATTTTCCCGGTTGTACCCTGCGAACCCGGGGTGCGGAACTGGATAAATGGGGCAGACTTTCCGCCCAGGCTTTGGGATTTACATTGGAAGAACTGCCCGAGTGGCAGTGCTGCGGCGCGGTATATCCCATGACAAAAGACGAGATTGCCACTCGCCTGTCCTCTGTCCGGGCGCTGATGGCGGCAAAGGAAAAAGGTCAGGCGCTGGTCACCTTGTGCTCTGCCTGTCATCACGTGATCAAGCGGGTGAACGGAGATTTGCAAAAGGATGAAATCATTCGGGATAAAGTGAATCGGTATTTAGCAACCGAAACGCCCTATGCCGGAGAGACGGAAGTTCTCCACTATTTGGAAGTTTTAAGAGACAAAGTGGGTTTTGATGTTCTGAAAGAAAAGGTGGTAAATCCCTTAACCGGCAAAAAGATCGGCGCTTACTACGGCTGCCTTTTGTTGCGGCCCAGTAGCGAAATGGGATTTGACGATCCGGAAAACCCCCGGATTTTAGAGGACTTTATCCGGGCCATCGGCGCGGAGCCGGTGTATTATGCGCAACGCAACGAATGTTGTGGCGGATACTGCACCGTGAACAATAAGGACTTTGCCGCCCGCCGGGCAAGTGTGATTGCGGAAAATGCCAAAACCGCAGGGGCAGAACTTTTGATTACCGCTTGTCCTTTGTGTATGTATAATTTGGAAGAAAACGGTGCGTTGCCGGTGGCATATTTTACAAAACTGCTGGCGTATGCGCTGGGCATTGAGGGGGCGCAATTATGACAGGAACAGACAGATGTGAAGAGATTCGCTACATTTCCGGTGTAAACCCCAGAAAATGTATGAAATGCGGAAAGTGTACGGCGACCTGCCCGGCTTACGAGGAGATGGAATATCACCCCCATCAGTTTGTGGATATGGTGGAAACTGGCAGGATTGAAGAACTGATGAACGCAAAGGGCATTGAAATGTGCTTAAGTTGTTTCGCCTGCGTGGAGCGTTGCCCCAGAAATGTAGAGCCTGCAAAACTCATTGAGGCGGTACGGGTAATGGTAGCGCGCCAGCAGGGTGGCGATTTTATAAAGCCGGAACAGATTCCCCAACGGCTGGATGAGAACCTGCCCCAGCAGGCAATCACCAGCGCATTTAGAAAGTATAGAAAGTGAGGCGGTAATTTTGCATAGAATCGGCGTATTTGTTTGCTGGTGCGGTAGTAACATTGCCGCCACGGTAGATGTGCAGACCGTAGCCAAAACCCTGGAAAAAGAGCCGGGTGTGGTGTTTGCTACAGACTACCAATATATGTGCTCCCAAGCGGGACAAGAAATGATTCAGCAGACCATTCAATCCCAAAACCTTACGGGTGTGGTCATCTGCTCTTGCTCTCCCCGGATGCACGAGGCGACATTCCGCAAAACCTGCGAAAAGGCAGGCCTAAACCCTTATATGGTGGAAATCGCCAATATCCGGGAACAGTGTTCCTGGATTCATAAGGATATGCAGACCGCTACGGAAAAAGCGGTGATTTTAGGTCGGGCGGCCATTGCCAAAGTGCAACTCAACGCGCCCTTGACGGCAGGGGAGAGCCCCGTAGTAAAACGGGCGCTGGTAATCGGCGGTGGCATTGCAGGTATTCAGACGGCTCTGGATATTGCAGAGGCAGGTTTCCCGGTGGATATCGTGGAAAAAGAGCCTACCATCGGCGGAAAAATGACCCAAATCGATAAAACTTTCCCCACGCTGGACTGCGCCGCTTGTATCCTTACCCCGAAAATGGTGGATGCGGCGCAGCACGAAAACATCCGCATTATCTCCTATGCCCAAGTGGAAAAAGTGCAGGGCTTCGTGGGCAATTTCCATGTAACCATTAAAAAGAAAGCCCGGTATGTAGATGAAACCAAGTGTACCGGCTGCGGTTTGTGTACGGAAAAATGTCCCCAGAAGAAAGTGCCCAACGCCTTTAATTTGGGACTGGACAACCGGCGGGCGATTTACATACCCTTTGCCCAGGCAGTTCCTAAGGTGGCGGCCATTGATGCGGACTACTGCAATATGCTCAAAAACGGAAAATGCGGCGTTTGCGCCAAGGTTTGTACCGCCGGTGCTATTGACTATCAGCAAAAGGATACTTTCCTGGAAGAAGAATATGGCGCGATTGTGGTTGCAACCGGATTTAACCCCATCTCTTTGGAAAAGTTTGACGAGTTCGCTTATACCCAAAGCCCGGATGTGGTGTCCAGTTTGGAATTTGAGCGTCTAATGAATGCCGCAGGTCCTACCGGCGGAACCCTTCTTCGTCCCTCCGATGGAACCCACCCCAAGACGATTGTGTTTGTACAGTGTGTTGGCTCCCGTTGTGACAGTAAGGAAAAAGGAAAATCCTATTGCTCGAAAATTTGCTGTATGTATACCGCAAAGCATGCAATGCTCTGCCGGGAAAAATATCCGGATACGGATGTATATGTATTTTATATTGATGTGCGTACCCCGGGTAAGAACTTTGATGAGTTCTACCGCCGGGCGGTGGAAGAATACGGCGTGCACTACATCAAAGGTATGGTAGGCAAGGTAACACCGGAAAACGGCATCTTGAAAGTCCAGGCCTCCGATTTGTTAGGCGGACGGCAACTGCATATTGATGCGGATATGGTGGTGCTGGCGGCGGCCATTGAGCCGGATAAGTCTGCAAGACCGTTGGCAACGATGCTTACCGCGTCTATGGATACCAACGACTTCTTTACAGAGGCGCACCCAAAACTGCGGCCGGTGGAAAGTCCCACAGCAGGCATTTTCCTCTCCGGCGCGTGCCAGGGCCCCAAAGATATCCCGGAAACCGTTGCCCAAGCCAGTGCGGCGGCAGCAAAGGCCATCGGTCTTTTGTGCAAGGACAAACTCACTTGCAACCCCTGCGTTGCGCAACCGGATGAACTGATGTGTAACGGCTGTTCTTCCTGCGAAAAGGTTTGCCCCTACGGCGCAATTACCTATGTGGATAAGGAGTTCCGCGGCCCCAACCGCACTACGCTTTTGCGGCGGGTGGCGCAGGTCAATCCTGCGGTCTGTCAGGGATGCGGCGCTTGTACCGTTGCCTGCCCCAGCGGTGCTATGGACTTAAAGGGCTTCTCTAACAAACAAATTATGGCGGAGGTGGATGCAATATGTCGGTAAACGAAGAATTCAAACCTACCATTGTGGCCTTTTGCTGTAACTGGTGCAGTTATGCCGGTGCGGACCTTTCCGGAACCAACCGCTTGCAGTATCCCGCCAATGTAAAAATTATCCGGATTCCCTGCTCCTGCCGATTAAACCCCATGTTTATTTTGCGGGCGTTTCAGCGGGGCGCAGACGGTGTGATTCTCTGCGGTTGCCACCCCGGCGACTGCCATTACACCACCGGCAATTACTATGCCCGCCGTCGGATGACGCTTCTGTTCTCTATGCTGGACTTTTTAGGCATAGAGCGGGGACGTACCCGGGTTGAGTGGGTTTCCGCCGCGGAGGGCGCAAAGTTTGCCGCGACGATGAACGAATTTGTGGAAGAAATAACGAAACTGGGTGAAAACCGGAGACTGGAGGATTTGCGATGCAGGAAAGAGTAAAAGAAAGAGCCATTTCTCTGCTGGAATCCGGTCAGGTCAACCGGGTGATCGGGTGGAAAAAAGGTGAATTTTTCTACGACTTAACCCCCGGTGTGTTTACCACGGTTCAGCAGGTAAAGGATGAATTTGTATTTTCTCCCTTTGCCGGGGCAAATCTGTCAAAATATTTAATTGCCGAGAGCCGAAAAGAGGGAAAGGTTGCGGTTTTTCTGAAACCTTGCGACAGTTACTCTTTCCAGCAACTGGTAAAAGAACACAGAATCAACCGTGAGCAAGTATACGTTGTGGGCATCGCCTGCGACGGTACTTGGGATATGGAGAAAATCCGTGCTTTGGGTTGCGAAGGTGTTACGGATTGCCGTCAGGAGGGGGACAAGGTAACTGTCAAAACTCTGTACGGTGAAAAGACACTGAACCGGCAGGATGTGCTTTTGGAACGGTGTAAAGTCTGCAAGAGCCACAAAGTTGTAGTTTTCGATGAAATGATCGGTGAAAACGGTGAGGATGTACCGGAAGGCGACCGCTTCGCCCAGGTTGCAAAATTGGAGCAAATGACACCGGAAGAGCGGTATGAATTCTGGAAGGGAGAACTGTCCCGGTGTATTCGTTGTAATGCTTGCCGTAACGTCTGCCCCGCATGTTCTTGCGAGAAATGCGTGTTTGACAATGCGGATTCCGGCATTAAGAATAAGGCGGCAGCGGACTCCTTTGAAGAAAATATGTTCCATATCATCCGGGCGTTCCACGTGGCCTCCCGGTGTACAGACTGCGGCGAGTGCAGTCGTGTTTGCCCCCAGAATATCCCCCTGCATTTGCTCAACCGGAAGTTCATTAAAGATATTAACGAACTGTACGGCGAGTATCAGGCAGGCGCAGATATGGATACCAAGCCTCCCTTAATGGACTTTACCACAGACGATTGCGAGCCGTCTGTGGTGCATACAAGAGGAGGGAACTGATATGAAGAAGATTTCTCTTGTAAAATTACCGGAACTGTTTGCGGAAATTGCCAAAAATCAGGCGTTATATGTGCCGGCAGGTGCGCCTGCCCAGTTTACCTTATGGGAACCGGGGTTGGAGATGGCCCAGTGTACCAATACCGTGCGTAGCGCCAAGGACTTTTTCTTCCCCCAAGTAGAAAATTTGGTGGAATTTAAAGTTTCCGGCAAAGAAATTTCCATGGAAGAAAATCCCATAGAGGATACCCCTTTCGTGCTGTTTGGCGTGCGTGGGTGCGATGTCCGGAGTTTCGGAATTTTAGACAGTGTATTTTTGGAAGAACCGGCGGATACCTTCTATGCCGCCCGGCGGAAAAACAGCACGGTGATTTCTCTGGCTTGTAATCAGCCGGCAGAAACCTGCTTCTGCGGCGCGTTTGGAATTGATGCCGCAAACCCGGAGGGGGATGTTACTTGCTGGCAGACAGAAGACACCCTCTACTGGCGAGCCAATACGGAAAAGGGCGCGCTTCTGACGGAAACGATTTCCTGCCTGGAAGACTGTGAAGAAAACGGGGCTCAAAAGCAGCAGGAAAAAATCCGAAAAGTGCTCCGTAACCTGCCTTTAAAGGATACGGACTTTTCCGGTTTCGGAAAAGATGAACTGATGCGCTATTTTAACAGTTCCAAGTGGGATGCGCTTTCTGAAAGTTGTTTGGGTTGCGGAAGTTGCACTTTTGTGTGCCCCACTTGCCAGTGCTACGACGTGCAGGATTTCGATAACGGCAGAAAAGTAAGAAGATTCCGTTGCTGGGACAGTTGTATGTACTCCGATTTTACAATGATGGCTCACGGCACAAACCGCCCCACCCAGAAAGAGCGGTTCCGTCAACGGTTTATGCACAAACTGGTTTACCATCCCAGCAACCATAATGGTGAAATGGGGTGCGTAGGCTGTGGACGTTGCCTGCAAAAGTGTCCCATTCATATGAATATTGTGAAAGTGGCAAAGGCTTTAAAGGAGGGTGAAAAATGAGAAACGATCCGTTAATTCCCATGGTTGGTGTGGTAACGGAAATTCGTACCGACACCCCGGACGTAAAAACCTTCCGTGTGATGGGTGTAGACGGCAAAAAACCGTTTTTACATATCCCCGGCCAGTGCGCAATGCTTTCCATGCCCGGAGTAGGAGAGGCGTTGTTTTCCATTACCTCCTCTCCCACGGAAGAATACCTTGATTTCTCCATTAAAAAGTGCGGTTGCGTGACGTCTTGGCTGCACGGTATGGAAGTGGGACAGCAAATTACCCTCCGGGGTCCCTATGGCAACGGATTTCCCGTGGATACGGATTTTGCAGGAAAGGATCTGCTGTTCATTGCCGGCGGCATCGGACTTGCGCCTTTGCACTCCGTAATCAACTATTGCCGCCATTACCGGGACAAATACGGCAAAATCGATATTGTCTACGGCTCTCGCTCCAAAGAAGATTTGGTGGATTTTCCGGAGATTATGAACGATTGGTGCAAAGAAGATGGCATTTCCGTACACCTGACCATCGACCGGGAACAACCGGAGTGGGACGGACACGTGGGTTTTGTACCCAACTATGTAAAAGAGTTGGGTTTCGACACCAACAAAACCGTTGTCATGTGCGGACCGCCTATTATGATTAAGTTCACTCTGGCAGGCCTGCTGGAGTTGGGATTTTCCAAAGAGCAGGTGTACACCACCTTCGAACTGAAGATGAAGTGTGCCCTTGGAAAATGCGGCCGGTGTAATATCGGTGACAAATATGTCTGTAAAGACGGCCCGGTGTTCCGTTTGGATGAGATGGACACCTTGCCGGATGAGTATTAAGGAGAGATAACATGGAAAAGAAAGTTCATGTTTTTCTGTTTGGCAAACAGTATGAAGTGCCGGAAAGCCTGACGATTATGGAGGCTATGGAATATGCCGGTTACCAACTTAAAAGAGGCTGTGGCTGCCGTAACGGATTTTGCGGCGCATGCGCTACCGTTTACCGGATTGCCGGTGACCGGGAACTGAAAGCCTGCCTTGCTTGCTCTACCAAAGTGGAGGACAATATGTATGTGGCAACACTGCCTTTCTTCCCCTTGGTAAAAGCAGTGTACGATGTGGAAAAAATCAAGCCCACAGAGCAGATTATGATGCAGTTGTACCCCGAAATCTATGCCTGCGTAGGCTGTAATGCCTGCACCAAGGCCTGCACGCAGGGACTCAACGTAATGCAGTATATCGCCTATGCTCAGCGAGGCGAGTATGAAAAGTGCGCGGAAGAGAGTTTTGACTGCGTAATGTGCGGTGTATGTTCTTCCCGGTGCCCGGCAGGCATCTCCCACCCGCAGGTGGGAATGTTGGCCCGTCGGCTCAACGGTAAGTACCTCGCCCCCCATTGTGAGCATTTGGATGACCGGATCGGGGAAATCAATGAGGGCAAATTCGAAAAATTGTTAGAAGACCTGATGGGAAAACCCCTTTCCGAAATGCAGGAACTTTATAACAACCGGGATATTGAGAAATAAGGAGGCGGCAAAATGTATCACGACATTAAAATGCAAGAATCCATTCAAAAAGTGGAAGCCGCCCGTGAGGCGAATATCCGGCTGGATCCTCGGCGTATGACAGCCCAGGAAAAAGAGGAACTTTTGCGCACTTATCACCCGGACTACCGTGAGAATCAGTTTGAAGTTCTCACCGTCGGTCCCAACAAAGGCCAAAAAGTACCTACAGAACTGCGGGCGCTTTTGGAAGGCAAATCCCGGCTGGAGGGAAAGACCTTGGATTTATCCAAGCCGGATTATGATGTAGATGTGCTTATTATCGGCGGTGGCGGTGCAGGCGCGTCTGCGGCCATTGAAGCCGACGACAACGGCGCAAAGGTTATGATTGTCACCAAACTGCGTATCGGCGATGCCAATACAATGATGGCAGAAGGCGGTATTCAGGCGGCAGACAAACCGGGGGACAGTCCTGCGCAACATTTCCTGGATGCATACGGCGGTGGCCACTTTGCCGCGCAGAAAGACCTGCTTTATAAACTGGTCACCGATGCGCCGGAAGCCATTCGCTGGTTAAGCGAACTGGGTGTGGAATTTGACAAAGCCCCGGATGGCACTATGATTACCACCCACGGTGGCGGTACTTCCCGGAAACGTATGCATGCGGCAAAGGATTACTCCGGCGCGGAAATTATGCGTACATTGCGGGATGAAGTACTGAACCGGAAAATCCCTGTGGTAGATTTTACGGCGGCCATTGAACTGATTTTGGATGAAAACGGAAAATGCGCCGGTGCAGTACTTCAGAATATGGAAACCGACGAAATCCTGATTGCCCGGGCAAAGACAGTTATTATGGCTACCGGCGGCGCAGGTCGGCTTCATTATCAGGGATTCCCCACATCTAACCACTACGGCGCAACGGCAGACGGCTTGGTATTGGGCTACCGTGCAGGGGCATCGCTGCTGTATCAGGATACCTTGCAGTACCACCCCACCGGCGCTGCATTCCCGGCGCAGATTTATGGCGCATTGGTTACGGAAAAGGTTCGTTCCTTGGGCGCAATGCTCATTAACGTAAACGGCGAAGCCTTTATGAACCCCTTGGAAACCCGTGACGTGTCTGCGGCATCTATCATTCGGGAGTGTTCCGACCGGGGCAACGGCGTTAAAACACCGGAAGGCTATGCGGTTTGGCTGGATACGCCAATGATTGAACTGAAAAACGGAGAAGGCACAATCGAAAAACGGATTCCCGCTATGATGCGTATGTTTGGCAAGCACGGTATCGACATCCGAAAAGAGCCGATTTTGATTTATCCCACACTGCACTATCAAAACGGTGGTTTGCACATCACCGATGACGGTCAGACAGATGTGGAAAACCTCTTTGCTGCGGGAGAAGTGGTAGGCGGTATCCACGGAAGAAACCGTTTGATGGGCAACAGCCTTTTGGACATTATCGTATTTGGCAGAAATGCCGGCAGAAATGCGGCAAAGAAAGCCAAAACCGTTACCGTTGGCAAACTGAATGTTGACCATGTGGCGGCATTTAAAAAAGAGAGAGACAATGCCGGTTTAACCGACGTTGAATCTTCTCCCAAACTGTTGCCGGATTATACAAGACGGCATAATACACTGTAATCGAGGTCTTAAAATATGGAATTGTTTGGCGGAGTTATCCGTATTTCCGGCGTTCCGTTTTTGGTTTTGTTTATGATGGTTATTATCGCCCTGGGATATTTATTAGGGCGGGTATCCGTGAAAGGTATATCCTTGGGAACGGCCGGAGTCTTTGTTGTGGCGCTTTTGTTTGGCGCGCTGTTCTATAACGGTGTCAGCGACGTTTTGGGCGACGTAGCATTGATGAAAAACGGACTGAAAATTGCGGAAAATTTAGGCCTTGTATTCTTTGTGGCATCGGTAGGCTTTATTGCCGGACCTAAATTCTTCAAGAATCTAAAGAATAATTTTCACTCTTATATTCTTTTGGGATTTGCTATCATTTTGGCAGGTGGACTTGCCTGCGTTGCTTGCTATTTTGCAGGCAGAGGATTTGAAAGCGATGAGAAAGAATTTGTGGCGATTTTGGATGGGCTGCTCTCCGGTGCACTGACTTCCACTCCCGGCTTCACTGCCGCCAAAGATACGGTGGCAAACTTCTACGGTACGGATTTGGAGTTGGCGGCAAAATATGAGTCTGCAGTAACCGTAGGCTACGGAATTGCCTATTTGTTCGGCGTGGTAGGCGTTGTTCTGTTTGTGCAAATTATCCCCAAACTCACAAAAGCCAATATGGAAGAAGAACAGAAAAAAATTACCAGTGTGGACATGGGTGAAGACAATGTATACACCGGCAAACTGATAGAAATTGATGATATGGGCTTGTGCGCATTTGCTGCAGCCGTTGTGGTGGGCCTAATTATCGGTAATATCCGTATCCCCCTGACAGCCCAAGGCTTCAACGGGACGTGCTTCTCCTTAACAACCACCGGTGGCACGTTGGTTTCCGCGCTGGTTTTTGGACACTTCTCCAGAATTGGAAAAGTCAGCATTATGCCCAATAAGACAACCCTGAAAACCCTGCGGGAAGTAGGCCTTATGCTGTTTTTGATGGGAGCAGGTATTGCCGGCGGCGCAGATTTCGTAAAATTCTTTAAACCCATTTATTTCCTCTACGGCGCAGTGATGACGGTTGTACCGTTGATTGTGGGATATTTGGTGGCGAAATATTTGCTGAAACTGCCGCTTCTTAACAGCCTGGGTTCTATTACCGGCGGCATGACATCTACCCCAGCGCTGGGAACACTGATTCACGTTGCCGGCACAGAGGACGTAGCGTCTGCCTACGCGGCAACCTACCCCATTGCATTACTGGCAGTGGTGCTGGTTTCCCAATTCCTCATTGTAATATTTGGATAAATACTTAACGGCAAAACGAAACGCTGCCCAAGTGTTCTTGCGAACACTTGGGCAGCGTTTCGTTGTTTTTTGTAATTACGCATTTTTGTTCTGGGCTTTCTTAAATGCCATAGGCGTACAACCAATGTATTTTTGGAATACCTTGTTAAAATACTGCAGGGAAGTAAATCCGCAGGCTGTTGCGGCGTGGGAAATACTGCATTTGGGGTTGGTGAGAAGTCGCTCCGCTTGGCAAAGTCGGACATAGTTTGTATATTCCGTCACGGTACCGCCGGTGATGCTTTTAAATAGCCGGCAGAGTTTAAACTTGTTACATCCGATTTGTTCGCCCAATTCTTCCAGGGAAAGTTTTTCAAAATAGTTATTATCAATTAGGGAGAGCACCGGTAAAATTTCCTCAAGACGGCTGACCATAGAGACCACCGCGTCAAAAATCATTCCCTCCCGTCGCATAAAGGCAACCAAGAAATAGATGTAGGCTTTGATGTAATTTTCAAAGGCTTTCTTTTCTCCTACCACCTCGGAAACCATACCGTTAAAAATAAAATCCATATCCGGATTGTTTTCATAAATGGCAAAGGGCTTTGTCTGCAGTTGTGACATATATTCATCGATATATGTTAGACTTTCCGGCAGACTCCGGTGAAAATAGTCGCTGAGTTTAATTTCAATATACACAAGTTCTGTGGGCGCTTTGCTGGAAAGCCTATGTGCAGCATGGCTGTTGATTAGCAGGACTTGTCCCGTTTTCAGAGTCAAAGTCTTGTCAGCTAAATCGCAGATAAGTTCTCCCTTGGATACTTGTACCATCTCAATCTCACTATGCCAGTGAAAACCCCGGGAAAACGATTGGGGCGTCAAGGTGAGTTTATGAATATGGAAACCCAGCGCGGGGTGGGTATATTGAAAAGAGTCCGGTTCATGGTTATGTTTTTGCTCCATATCGTATGTCCCTTCTATAATTACAAATAATAAAAACAGTATACCATATTTTGGGTTGCTGTCAAATTTCCCTGTGGTAAAATTTACAGTTATTTTCTCCGATAAAGGCACATTTCATAGGCAATGCCGTCTTCTTCTCCGGACTGTAAAACTTCCTGCAGATACCACTGGTTATCTGCATCCAAATTGGGGAAGAAAGTGTCTGAATTCGGGGAAATATGCACCTTTGTGATGTAAGCGGTGTCGCAGTAGGGAAGCATTTGCCGATAGATACTGCCGCCACCGATAACCATTGTCCGGGGTGCATCTTTACACAGTTCCAGCGCCTGCTGGGGGCCACTGCAAACAACTACGCCTTCTATATCCAATTTCTGCCGGGTAAGTACAATATTTAACCGGTTGGGCAGCGGTTTTCCTCCGGGGAAATCTGCTAACGTTTTTCTTCCCACAATGACGGTTGCGCCTCGGGTTGTTTCCCGAAAAAACTTGCGGTCTGCAGATAGAGCAATGGGTTGGGTTCCGTCTTTGCCAATGCCCCAGTCGTCGTATACGGCTACAATCAGTTCCATAAGACACCTCAAATTGCCATAGGAATTTCAAAGTCAAAGGGATGGAATTGATAGTTTTCCACTTGGAAACTGTTTTTGGTAAACTGATAGAAATCGGTAATACTCTTATCCAGTGTTACTTTCGGCGCAGGATAACCTTCATTTTCTAACATTGCCTTAACGGCGGGGATGTGACGGTCATAAATGTGGCAGTCGGCGATGACGTGTACCAACTCTCCGGCTTCAAGCCCAGAAACCTGCGCCACCATCATCAGCAGCATTGCGTACTGACAAACATTCCAGTTGTTGGCAGTGAGCATGTCCTGACTGCGCTGGTTCAAAATGGCGTTTAAGGTATTTCCGGATACATTAAAGGTCATAGAGTAGGCGCAGGGGTACAAGTTCATTTCGTGTAAATCCTGAAAATTATAAATGCTGGTTAAAATCCGGCGGGAGGCAGGATTATGCTTTAGGTCGTAAAGAACCCGGTCTACTTGGTCAAACATACCCTCTTTGTATTGGTGCTGAATGCCCAATTGGTAGCCGTAGGCTTTGCCGATGGTTCCGTCTTCGCCGGCCCATTCATCCCAAACGTGACTGCCTAAATCCGCGATACGGTTGGATTTTTTTTGCCAAATCCAAAGCAGTTCATCCAAGGCGGATTTCCAGTAAGTTCGGCGCAGTGTCATGATGGGAAATTCTTCCTTCAGATTGTAGCGGTTTACAACACCGAATTTCTTGACGGTGTGGGCGGGAGTGCCGTCTTCCCAACGGGGGCGCACTTCCAGATCCGTATCATAAAAACCGTTTTCCAAAATATCCAAACAAGTTTGGCGATATAATTCATCTGCTCTGCTCATAGAAATTCCCTCCGAATTTATTTTCTATTATTGTATCACAGGTCTGCAGACATTTCTACCACAATTTTACAAAAAGCCGTATTCCACGCATTTTATGTGCGAGAAGACCTTTTTACCGTTTTCTTCCTCTTTTTTCGACTTTTGCATAGGTTATGTTCGCAACTGTGAGGAATATTAAAAAGGCGGAGAAAAGGAGGGAGAAAAAATGAAAAAACTGGCAAAAATCGGCATTACACTTTGTATGGTTATCATGGTATACACCCAAAATGCCAACGCTGCCCGGTTGCTCATTCCCGGGGGCCAAGTTTTGGGACTTGCTTTGGAGGATAACACCGTTACGGTGGCGGCTTTCGATGAAGAAACAGGGCAGACGGCGAAAGCGGCGGGGCTGCAAATCGGCGATAGAATCGCCCAAGTGAACGAAAAGAAGATTGCAAGCGCAGAAGATGTAAAAAAGGCGTTAATGCAATCCGGTGGAACAGTGGATATTACGATTTTCCGAGAGAATAAAGAAAAGAAAATCAGAGTATCGCCTGCCATTACGAACTACGGACCGCGACTGGGCGTATTCTTAAAAGAGGGTGTAACCGGCATCGGCACCGTCACTTGGTATGAACCGGAAACTGGCGTATACGGTGCATTGGGACATGGGGTAAATACCCAAAAAGGCGGGCTCTTGCAACTGCGTCGGGGACAGGCATTTGAAACATCTGTGGTGTCTGTAAAAAAGGGAATGGCAGGAAAACCGGGACAACTGGTAGGCAGTTTGCATGCGGCAAACCCATTGGGCAGCATCCAAAAAAACACGCCTCAGGGAGTATTTGGAAAAATGGATAAAAACCCGGTAGGTCAAAGTCTTCCCGTAGCAGATAAGGAGGAGATTCATACCGGTGCTGCTACTATCCGTTCCACAGTCCGGGATAATACTCTGGGTGAATATTCTGTGGAGATTCTCAAAATCTATCCCAATTCCAGAGATGGCGGCAGAAACCTCTTGCTGAAAGTAACCGATGAAAATCTGCTGAACATCACCAGCGGTATCGTACAGGGAATGAGCGGCTCGCCGATTATTCAGGACGGCAAACTGGTTGGTGCTGTGACCCATGTGCTGGTGAATGACCCTACAATGGGGTATGGTATCTTCATCGAAAACATGCTGGATGCAGCGGCATAACGTGAAGAAGCCAGCGCTTTCGCTGGCTTCTTCTTGCGTTTTTTTACGCGCTATGCTACACTGATTATACATATAAACAGGAAAGATGGTGGCGCTGTGCTTAAAATTGCGATATGTGATGATGAAAAAGAGTTTCGCTCTGCTGCAGAGCAAATGCTGAAACTTTATATGGCCGATAAAAGCGCGCAATTCCTGGCGGACACATTTGATGTTTCATCGGATCTGATTGATGCAACCGAGAAAGGCACGATATACGACATTTATCTTTTGGATATTTATATGCCTGGCATCACAGGTATGAGTATTGCCACAGAGCTTCGTAGCCGTGGGGTGAAAAGCCCGATTATTTTTCTGACGTCCTCCACGGATCACGCGCTGGAAGCGTTCGGCGTGAATGCGACGCATTATTTGCTGAAACCCTATTCCGAGGGAAATTTCTATGCGGGAATGGATAAAGCGATGCAAAGCATTGCCGCTCACAAGGACGATAGCATTGTACTCAAGGTGGATAATGAATACCGAAGCATTTCGGTATCGGGGATTATATACTGCGAGTCGGAAGATAAATACCAGCGACTTTATTTGGAAAGTGGAGAAAAACTGCTTATTCGTATCAGTGGCGCAGACCTTTACAAACAACTATCGCAATTTGATTCTTTTTACCATTGCGGCAGAGCGCACATTATCAATCTCGACTACATAAGCCGTGTCACTGTGGAAGGTGTCATTTTCAAAAATGGCAGAGCACTGAAACTTCCCCACACGGTACTCGCAGGACTTAAAAAAGCATTCTTTGATTATTTCAATTAGGAGGTGGGACAGGTGCAACATATTCTGTTTTTAATACTTACTGTGCTGTCCCATATTGGCGCCTCGTTGTTTTTTGCCAAGCCCCGTTTTAATAAGATCATAACAGTGGCAAGTTGGCTTATTTACGGCGTTGTCTTTTTGGTGCTACCGCCGGATATGCCGCCTTTGAACTACTTTGTTTCCTTTGTGCTGCATTTGGTGCTATTCTTCATCACCACCACGGGCCGCACGGTGGAAAAAGGGTTTCTGTTTTTCAGCTACGCCACAACCTACACCTGTTTCAGTACACTGTTTAATATGTTGGATTACACAGTGGACAGTATGGTAGCAAAGCTCATAATCGCCGTTATTCTCATGGCAATTATGCAGTATATTTTGTATCGGCTGTTGTTACCGTCTTTTAGAAAGGTGGCTATGTATATTCGGGAAGGTTGGGGCAAGTTCTACGCAGTAGTTTTAAGCTTTTGGGC
>JAZOXE010000213.1:0-2324 GCA_045659525.1 Faecousia sp.
GGTGGAAGTTGGCTGTGGCAAAGGTAAATTTACCGCAGAAACTGCCGCCGCCAATCCGGATGTTTTGCTTATCGCAGTGGAGCGTTGCCGGGAAGCGATGGTTGTGGCTATGGAAAAGGCCCGGGATATGGGACTTACCAATGTGTTTTACATTGATATGGACGTGGCAAACATAGAGTCCATTTTTGGCAAAGAGGAAATTGACCGGCTTTTCATCAATTTTCCCGACCCTTGGCCCCGGAAGAAAAATGCCAAACGAAGATTAACCCACAGAGGGTTTTTGGGCAAGTACTGCCCGGTGGTACGTACCGGCGGAGAATTTCATTTTAAGACGGATAACGCGCCGCTGTTTGAATTCTCATTGGAAGAATTCCAGCAATGCGGTCTGACTGTGAAAAACCTCACCCGGAATCTCCACGAAAACGGCATCACCGGCATTATGACCGGATACGAAGAAAAGTTTTATGCCCTGGGTACACCCATCAATCGGTGCGAAGTGTTATGTAAACCTTTCGTTCTCCCACTGGAAGTAAAAAAGACGGAGGAGTCGGTATGAGCACCTACTACGCAGGCAGTTGCGATATTGCGGTAATTGGCGCGGGACATGCCGGCATTGAAGCAGCGCTGGCCGCCGCCCGGTTAGGGATGAACACCATTTTGTTTACCATCAATTTGGATGCCGTGGGGAATATGCCCTGCAACCCTGCCATTGGCGGCACAGGAAAAGGTCATTTGGTGCGGGAACTGGATGCTTTAGGCGGACAGATGGGAATTGCGGCAGACAAGGCTTGTATTCAATACCGGATGTTAAACCGTGGCAAAGGTCCGGCGGTTCATTCCCTCCGAGCACAGGCAGACCGGCGGAAATATCAGCAGGTTATGAAGCAGACTTTGGAGCAGCAGGAGAACCTGCAGTTAAAGCAGGCAACCATTACCCAAGTGCTGACAGAAGCGGAGACGGTTTGTGGCGTGGTAACCCAGTTAGGGGCAAAATACGATGCCAAAGCCGTAATCATTGCCACCGGAACATATCTTGACAGTACGGTGATTACCGGTGAGTCGGTTTGTCAGTCCGGACCGGACGGAATGCACGCATCTTTGGGACTTGCGGACAATCTGCGGACATTGGGACTTTCTTTGCGCCGCTTTAAGACCGGAACGCCTCCCAGAGTCAACCGCCGGAGCATTGATTTTTCCAAAATGGAAATTCAGCCGGGAGATGAGATTCCCGAGCCTTTTTCTTTTCAAACAGAACATCCGTTAGAAAACAGAGCCGTGTGCTATCTCACCTATACCAACGAAAAAACCCACGAGATTATCAGAAAGAATCTGCACCGCAGTCCTATGTATGACGGTACGATTTCCGGTGTGGGCCCCCGGTACTGCCCCAGCATTGAGACAAAGATTGTGCGCTTTGCGGAAAAAGAACGGCATCAACTGTTTTTAGAGCCCTGCGGAATGGATACGGAAGAGATGTACATTCAGGGGCTTTCCAGCAGTTTGCCGGAAGACGTGCAACTGGAAATGCTTCGCACCATTGCGGGACTGGAAAATGCCCAGATGATGCGCCCGGCCTATGCCATTGAATATGAGTGCGTAGACCCTACCCAACTTTTCCCCACTATGGAGTGCAAAAAAATCTCCGGGCTTTATGGCGCAGGACAGTTTAACGGCACATCCGGTTATGAGGAAGCGGCAGTGCAAGGCTTTGTTGCCGGGGTGAATGCAACGCTGAAACTTCAGGGAAAAGAGCCACTGATTTTAACCCGGGATACCAGTTATATCGGTACGCTGATTGACGATTTGGTGACAAAGGGAACGGAAGAACCTTACCGGATCATGACCAGCCGATGCGAATACCGCCTGCTTCACCGTCAGGACAATGCGGATAAGCGGCTGACAGCCATTGGCGCGAAAATCGGCCTTGTGCCCAGGGAGCGACTGGAGCAAGTGGAAGAAAAATACCGGGCAGTTGACCGAGAGATTGAAAGACTGGACAGTTGCGGCGTACCCGCATCTGCGGAACTAAACGAGATGTTAAGTCAGCGAAACAGCGCGCCGGTGGCAAATTCTTCCCGGTTGGGGGATTTGCTTCGCAGACCGGGGGTTGCCTATGCGGACATTGCGCCCTTTGACCAAGGCCGGCAGGAACTGCCTTTGGCGGTTACCCAAGCGGTGGAAATCCAAATGAAATACGCCGGCTATTTGGCGCGCCAAGAAAAGCAGGTGGAGGAATTTAAGAAAGAGGAATCCCGGCTGCTGCCTGAGGATGCGGATTACGATTCCATCAGCGGTCTTCGGCTGGAGGCCCGGCAGAAGCTTTC
>JAZOXE010000214.1:0-3537 GCA_045659525.1 Faecousia sp.
GCCTCTGCCCTTTTGCGGAGAATCCCTGGCATCCGGGTAGCCGTTGCCCACGGAAAAATGGGTGAGGAAGCCCTCAGTGACGTGATGCAGGCAACTGCAGACGGCGACATCGATGTGCTGGTTTGTACCACTATAATCGAAACCGGTTTGGATATTCCCAACGTAAACACATTGATAATTGAAAATGCCGACCGGTTTGGTTTGAGCCAACTTCACCAACTGCGTGGCCGTGTGGGACGTTCTACCCGCCATGCGTATGCTTATTTCACATACCGTCCGGACAGGTCACTTTCAGAAATTGCAGAAAAGCGACTTTCTGCCGTTCGTGATTTTGCAGAATTTGGTTCCGGCTTCAAAATCGCTATGCGAGATTTGGAAATTCGCGGCGCAGGCAATTTATTGGGCGCGGAGCAATCCGGGCATATGATGTCTGTGGGTTATGATATGTACCTGAAACTTTTGGATGAGCCGGTTTTGGAAGAAAAGGGCGAAGTTTCCATACAACCGGATTGTACTGCTGACCTGAATATCACCGCAAACGTGGATAAAGACTATGTTTCCCGTGGCGAAGAACGAATGGATTTGTACCGCCGTATGGCGGCAATCCGTTCCCAGGAAGATGCGGATGATTTACTCGATGAGATTATTGACCGCTACGGTGAACCTCCCAAAGGAGTTCTCAACCTCATTGAAGTTGCTCTGTTACGCGCAAACGCCCGCAAGGTTCACATTTGCGATATTCGCCAGAAATCCGGTGAGGTGTATTTCACGTTAACGGAATTTAATTTGGAGGCAATCAGCCTTTTGTGCGCAGACAAAGATTATAAACAAAGAGTGCAATTTGTCGCATCCTCCAAAGTTCCGGTTCTGCGTTTGCGACTGGTTGCCGGTTTAGACAGTTTGCGTCAGGCGAAGGTCTTTGTGGAGCGGTATGATAAATACAGCAGATTATAACTTGCAATTCTACGCAACTATGCTACAATTAGGAAAAGAAAGATAGGAGAGGTGTGCGACTATGGCAAAAAAAGAGAAAGCAACAACTTCCGAAACAGATGAAATTTTAGAACAGTACTATTCCTATGATGAATCTAACCATTCCCTGAAAAGCACAAAAGGTCGTAAAGGTCTGATTATCGGTATTTGCTCCGGTGTGTTGGCTTTGATTCTTCTTGTCAGCGTAGGTTTTCTGTATATTTCCGGCATCATAGGCAATCGGCATTTAACCGATAACGTTGTAATTGCCGGTGTGGATATTTCTGGTATGAACCGTGAAGAAGCCATCACCACTATCACAAAAGTTGTGAATAACTCATACGAAAAAAAGACTATGGTTGTCCGCATAGATGGAAATGAACTAAAACTCACACCGGAACTGACTGGCGCGAAGTTGGATATTGCCGCTGCTGTAAACGGTGCATTTATTAAAAACTTTAGCGGTGGCGTATTTCCGATTGGCTCATACTTGAATTTAGATAAAGGAGCAATTCTTGAAAAAATTAATTCTTTTGCTCCGAAATTTCAAACGGAATTCCAAGAAAGTTCCTACGTAATCAAAGGCACACAACCTGCGCTTACCGAGGATAAATTAGAGGAACCAGTTCAAACTCTGGAAATTTTTATGGGTACGCCGAAGTATGAATTCGATGCAGAAATCATCTATCAGGCAATTTTGGAAAGTTACAGCAACTATGCCTTTGAAACAGTGTATACCGTTCCGGGAACATTCCCGAAAGAAATCGACTTGGATGCTATTCACAATGATGCGTATGTTGCACCTATAGAAGCGGAAATGGACCGTGAGACTTTTGATGTAACCGATCACGCCTACGGTTATGGCCTTGATTTGGAAAAGGATAAAGAAACCCTTAAAAATACAGCGTACGGTGAGACCGTAACATTAGAGTTCGTACGTATTACGCCAAAGGAAACGAAACAATCCCTTTCCTCTGTTTTGTTCCGGGATGTTTTAGGCAGTTACAGCGCTTATTCCAGCAGTAGTTACAACCGGGATATTAACCTGAAACTATCCTGCCAAGCCATTAACGGCATTGTTATTTACCCTGGCGAAGTTTTTAGTTACAACAAAACATTAGGCGAACGAACCCCGGAAAAAGGTTACAAACCTGCCGCAGGCTATTGGGGTAGTGAAGTAATTATGAGTTATGGCGGTGGCATCTGCCAGGCCTCATCTTCCCTTTACTACTGCGCTTTGATTGCTGATTTGGAAATCGTTGAACGGCACAATCACGGCTATTTGTCCGCTTATATGCCCTATGGTATGGACGCCACAGTCGACTGGGCCGGTCCTGATCTAAAAATAAAAAACACAACTGAATACCCTATTAAAATTGAGGCTTATTCTTCTGCCGGTAATGTGTTTGTGAAACTATACGGCACAGATACTAAAGACCACTATGTCAAAATGGAATACGAAATTTTGAACGTGGAAAACTACAAAACGGTTTATGAAGAAATGTACGCAGATAACGAAAAGGGTTACAGCGACGGTGAAGTAATTCTCACACCATACACTGGCTATACAGTGCGCACCTTCCGTTGCCGCTACGACAAGGAAACCGACGAACTGATTTCAAGGGATTTGGAAGTGCGTTCCCGGTATTCCAAACGGGATAAGACAATCTGTAAAATTGTGGATAAACCGCAACCTACGGTGCCGACGCCCACACCTGCACCAACAACCCAGCCCACAACTCAACCCACCACCCAAGCAACCACCCAGTCCACAGTACCGGAAACCACTTTCGGTGGCAGCGGCGGTGGAATCAATAGCGATGAATAAAAATAAAATGAGCAATAAGGAAATCCTTATTGCACATTATTTATGCTTTAATATCCAAATGATAGGTGATTGTGCCGGCGGCGCTATGCTCAATTTCAATGTTATAAACCAGATCCACTCTGCCACCCTTGTGTGAGATATCCGCTTCTACTTTAGATGCGCATACCGTTATCATCAGAGCGCCAAAATCTACCTGATACAAAGAATCATGGGTGACGCCCTCTTGAAAAACCATCTGGGAATTCAGTTTGCCTGTGCGTGTCAAGGTAATTTTCTGGGGTTCAACCGTGAAGCGTGTGCGCACACCAGCCAGCCCGGTTAAATCGCTTTCTTCATAGCAAAGTTCCCAACCAACGGAGGTTTGGTACATCTCACCTTCTGTTGTCAATTCGATAACATCCGGTTCTTGGCCAATATAGTTTTGTTGACCGCGAATAGAAAGTGTTACTGGTATCTTCATTTTTCCTCCAAGGCCAAACGAATCAATTCATCAATCAGCCGGCCATATTCAATACCGCTGGCCGCAAAGAGTTTGGGGTACATCGAAATCGAGGTGAAACCAGGCAATGTATTAATTTCATTAAAGACAACTTCGTTATTTTCATAAGTCACAAAGAAGTCCACGCGGCTCAAACCGCGGCATCCGATGGCAGAATATATCCGAACTGCGGATTCCCGCACCTGCTCTTCCACTTCTTCCGGTATTCTGGCAGGGATATATGCCACAGAAGTATCGG
>JAZOXE010000215.1:0-4980 GCA_045659525.1 Faecousia sp.
AGACCGCTTGGCCTCCGACTTTGACGTCATCATATCCCGTGAGTTCGCCAAACTGACAAGGGAGAATGATACGGGGATCGTGTGCGGTTTCTTCTGTAGAAACTTTGACCTGTTCTCAAAGCCGGGCGAAGTCCCGGCCAATGAACAGTGGTACTCGTTCCCGTGTATCAGAATCCCCAATGTGTTTTTAATACCGTTCCGTGCGTGGTTTGAAACCGTCAAGACAAAGCCGCAGTACGTCAGATACTACGAAGAGAACAAACACGATGATTGGTTTTGGAAAGAGTATATGCGGTGCGAGTGCAACGGAGTGACCGCGCTTAATCTGCGGCCCAACCTCGTTGACCATGTAGATTACTTGCTTGGGGGAACGTTGGTTAACCGCGGGCGGTTGGTGCCCGTGAACCGGGCGGCGTATTTCCCGGACAACGACCTTGTAGAAGCGTTAGAGACAAAATTAAAGCACAGATGATTACAAGCACGGCAACGTGCTTTTTTCATGCCCACGGCTGGCTTAAGCCGGAATATATTACGCGAAAGCGGGGGTAAATCACTAATGGCAGAAAACGAAACTGTAGCACAGGGAACGGCAGGACAGCCGGAGCGCACTTTTTCGCAGGCCGAAGTTGACGCCATCATCGGTGACAGACTTAAGCGCGAACGGGAAAAGTACGCGGATTATGCCGAAGCGAAAACAAAAGCGGCGGCATATGACGATATGGTCAAGGCGAAAGGCGAAACGCAGGCCGAAGCGGAACAGTTAAAGGCCCGGATCGCAGAGATGCAGAAGACCATTGAAGCAAGGGACGTGCGGGACAAGGTAGCCGCCGATACGGGCGTCCCTGTATCCCTCTTGACCGCAGACACGGAAGAGGAATGCAAAAAACAGGCGGCGGCATTACTCGCATTCCGCGGAGCTGCGCCGAAGTATCCAAACGTGCCGGACGGCGGCGAAACGCCAAAGCCCGGCGGTGGGACTACGCGCCAGCAGTTCGCGGCGTGGGTTGAAAATAATTTCAATAACAAGTAAAGGAGAACACAAAAATGGCAAGTGGAACTGCACTGAACAGAACCTACGTTGACCTCCCGTCTGACATCTCCAGCGAGATTATGCAGAAGACTACGGAGGAATCCGCAATCATGCGCCTTGCTCGGCGCATCACCCTCCCCGGCAACGGTGTGACCATCCCGGTTATCTCCGCTGACGCTACCGCCGAATGGGTTGCTGAAACTGGCGTGAAGCCCGTCTCCAACGCGACCATCGGCACCAAACTCATGAGCGCATACAAAATCGCGGTCATTGAAACCTTCTCTGACGAGTTCCGCAGAGATCTCCCGGCACTGTATGACGCGCTGATTGCCCGTCTGCCTGCCGCCCTCGCGAAGTGCTTTGACGGCACCGTCATTGGTGCTGTGGACAAGCCCGGTGACAATTTCGATTCCTTCGCGAACTGCACCGCGCAGAGCCTTATTCCTACCAGTGCCCACACTGTGTACGATGCTCTTGTGGCGGCTGATACGGACATTGCCACTCACGGCGGCATTCTGAACGGTTTTGCGCTTGGCGCACAGGCCCGTGGAATCCTGCTGGGTGCCGTTGATGGCAACGGGCGTCCCCTGTTCGTCAACTCTGCCGCTGACGGGGCTATCCCGGTTATTCTTGGCGCGCCTGTCTATACGAACAAGGGCCTGTACAAAGCGGGAACCGCTGGTTCTTCCGGCACCCCGGCTGTCGTGGGTATTGCTGGCGATTGGACGCAGGCTATCTGCGGCACCGTGGAGGGTGTCCGCATTTCCTTCAATGACAGTGGCGTAGTCACCGCTGGCTCCGGCACGTCCGCTACCACTATCAACCTGTGGCAGCAGAACATGGTTGCCGTCCGTGCGGAGATTGAGGTTGGTTTCCGTGCCGATACGGATTGCTTCAATCTGCTGACGGGTGCCGTGCCCCAGTCCTAATGATTAAATTCATTAACCTGTACACCGGGACGGTAATGTATGTCGCGGAGAACCGCGTAGAGGAATACAAAGCGGCGGGACACAAACCCGCCGCCGTCCCCAAGAAGACGAAGAAAAAGTAAAGGGGTGCGGTTATGGGGTACGCAACTGTTCAAGACGTACAGAAGAGAATGGCGGCTACCCTGTCGGCAGATGAAGAGAGAATCTGCGGTGCCTTGCTGGATGACGCGGCGGTACTGGTAGACGCCTACGCGCCGACAGCATCAGAGGATGCCAAAAGCCTTGTATCCATCCGCATGGTAATGCGGTGCTTGGATACCGGGGAGATCCCTATGGGCGCAACGCAGGGGAGCCAAAGCGCACTTGGTTACTCACAGAGTTGGACATACGGCAACGGCGCGACCGGGGAGTTATATCTATCCAAGACGGACAAAAAACTGCTTGGTTGCGGCGACCGGATCGGCGCGTATAGCCCAACGCAAGAGTTAATACCGCAGGACGTGATTCTATGCTGAAGGGCCGGACAATCACGTTGTACGAACGCACGGAGGGCGTCATAGACGCGTTCAACCGACCGACATATACAGAGACGGCGGTTGAAGTGCGGAACGTCCTAATTGCCCCGGTTAGTTCAGAGGACATGATTTCAGAACTGAACCTAACGGGCAAACGTGCCATATATCAGTTGGGAATCCCCAAAGGGGATACGCATAATTGGGCGAATGCCCGTGTATCGTTCTTTGGGGAGAACTGGCGTGTAATTGGGTACCCAACGGAAGGACAGGATGAACTAATACCCCTGTCGTGGAATAGGAAGGTACGGGTGGAACGGTACAATGGCGAAGACTAAAATTGTACTGAATAGTGCCGGAGTGCGCGAGATGCTAAAGTCCCCGGAGATGCAAGCCATGTTATCAGAACGGGCGCAGGCAATAGCGAAACGCGCTGGAAATGGTTATGAAACAGACGTGTTTGTCGGTAAAAACCGTGCGAACGCGTCTGTTTTTGCAAGCACGGGGAAAGCGGCGCGTGATGACATGAAGAACAACACGCTTCTAAAGGCGGTGCGCGGATGATAGAACTCACTGTGATTAATTACCTAACGAACCTGTTAAACGGCATCCCTGTATATGCGGAGATCCCGGAGGAAATGCCGGAAACGTTCGTTGTTATAGAAAAGACGGGTTCCAGCCGCGACAACCATATAAACGCCGCCACTATTGCCATACAGAGTTATGCGCCGTCTATGTATGCCGCGGCAGCTCTAAACGAAACTCTTAAAACGCATATGGACGCACTGCCATATGCACAGGGGGTTTCGCAAACCGTATTCCGTTCCAAGTTGAACTCTGATTACAACTACACAGATACAAGCATAAAAAGATACCGCTACCAAGCGGTATACGACCTAACATATTAGGAGGGAAATAAATGGCGCAGACAGTATCCAACGTAACTGCCGCGAAGCCTGCCGTGGGCGGCGCGGTTTCTGTTGCTCCTACTACCGCTACTCTGCCGACCAGCACTGGTACCACGCTTGGTACGCAGTTCACTGGCCTTGGGTATATCAGCGAAGACGGGCTGACCAATAACAACAGCCCGGAAAGCGAAACCATCAAGGCGTGGGGCGGCGACATTGTTCTTACCCCGGTCAGCGGTAAGGAAGACACGTTTACGTTTACGCTTATTGAAGCAATCAACGTGGACGTGCTGAAAGTCATCTACGGCACCAGCAACGTATCCGGCACCCTTGGTTCCGGCATCACCGTGAATGCGAAGACCGAAGAGATGACGGGCCACGCGTGGGTCATTGACATGGTTCTGCGGAACAGCGTGGCGAAGCGTATCGTTATTCCCAACGGGGCTATCAGCGAAGTGGGGGAAATATCCTACGCAGATGCCGAAGCCGTAGGGTATCAGATCACCGTTACAGCGTTTCCAAATTCCAGTGGCGTGACCCACTACGAATACATGAAGAGTGCTTAAAGACGGAGAGGACAAACCATGATTTTGACAAATGGTTTTGAAGTCACCGTTGACGAAAACGGCCTTGACGATTGGGAGATACTGGAAATTCTCTGTGACTTGGACGA
Source organism: Faecousia sp. (assembly GCA_045659525.1). GTDB lineage: Bacteria > Bacillota > Clostridia > Oscillospirales > Oscillospiraceae > Faecousia. The sequence continues at coordinate 4,053 of JAZOXE010000215.1, forward strand.
AGGGAAGTTTGGCAAGATGCCGAAAGTCTTTACCGCCCTGTTGGGAGAAGAACAGTTTGCCGCCCTCAAGAAGTATCTCAAGGAAAAAGACGGCAAGGTACGGATAAGTGCCATGCAGGACACCTTGGGGGAGATATTCTCAACGCTTAAAGAGGGAAAAAAATCGTAGCCCTTGCAGGGATGATGACAAGGTGCAATGACGAACTGATATGTGATTTTGCAGAGACGTACCGCATATATGATTACCGGGAGCTGCCGCCGAAGTTGGCGGCGGTTCTCGCGTGTGGGCTACGGGATGATTCCCGCGTCAAGATGTATCTGCAAAAACTAACAGTACCGTTTGATACGTTACTGTTAGCGTCCATCACAGACAGAATGGCGTTGCAACTGTATTCCGGCACGAAGGATGCACAGCGGCATATAAACAGGCCGGAGATGCTCGTAGAAAAGTTACTGCAAGGGCACGAAGACGACAAGGTAAAAACGTTCCGCACGGCGGCAGAGTTTGAAATCGCTTTTAGAAACCTCGCTGGAGGTGAATAAATGGCAACAGAATTAGCAAAAGCATATGTACAGATAGTCCCGTCTGCCGAAGGAATCAAAGGCAGATTAAAGGGCGTCATGGGCGAAGAGGGCGACCGCGCAGGCGAAGAAGCAGGCAGACGCGGCGGCAATTCCTTTGCGTCCACTATTAAGAAAATCATTGTCGCGGCTGGTATCGGTGCTGTCATAAAGAACGCTATAACAGAGGGCGCGAATTATGAGCAGTTGGTAGGCGGCGTAGAAACGCTGTTTAAAGATTCGGCAGACGTTGTCCAGCAGTATGCGGCAGACGCATACAAGACCGCCGGGTTAAGCGCGAACCAGTACATGGAAACCGTTACAAGTTTCTCCGCGTCCCTGTTGCAATCTCTTGACGGAGATACAG
>JAZOXE010000216.1:0-5556 GCA_045659525.1 Faecousia sp.
GCACAAAAATTCCCGGAATGCGCCAGCATTCCGGGAATTCTGTTGTTTGAAAGAGAATTACATATCGAAAGGTTCCATGGACAGAACCGGGTGTCCAACAGTGCCCAGGTATTCCAGCAACTGTTCCGGATCTTCCTGGCAGATGGTTTCATCTGCGATCATATCAGTGAAGTTCTCAATGCCGTACAATTCCAACGCAGTTGCGTTCAAACGATCACGCACTTGATCCTTCAGTTCCTTGGGCATCCAAACGATACGGGCAGGACCGCCTTCCGCCGCGATGAACTTCTTGGAGGAGATGAACTGCTTGCCGTGGCCCATAAAGCCGGGTGTCTGAACGCCGCCGCCGGTCATAGAGGCCATATCGGAGAAACTCATACCCAGCGGGGTGATGCCGGCATGCTCACGGCAGGTAATTACCACGCCCATAGAGCAGGGTTCCACGCCACAGATACATTCGAAGCATCCGCAGGAAGTCATAGGATCTTCAAACAGAGAATACAGAGTAACACGCTCCAACGCGCCGTGAGAATACTTCTGAATTGCCTCGTCTACATCGTCAAAACGACCCAGTTTCTCGTCTACGCAACGTTCTTTGGGAACAATTTGGCAAGGACCGGTGGGATCCAGTTCATTGGTTGCTTTCGCATCCAACCAGGAAACAGCACCACACAGACCAAGACGTTCCGGAGTAACGATACATACGTGGCTGGGAGAGAACGCCTGACACATAATGCAGGTGTAGTAAACCGGCACAGACTCATCGGTCATGGATTTCAGTCTGTCGTCACGGATAGCAAACACTTCGTTGGCATGAGCCCGCAGAGCCTTGTTCTGGTCAGCATCCACCACGATAGTAACCTGGCACTTGTCTACAACAGCCTCGAACTCGCTCTTAATCTTGGCGTAAAGTACTTCACCGATGTGGCGGAACTTAAAGCCCGCTTCAAAGTCGGCTTTGGAAATACGAATACGAATCATATCGCGCTGACCGGTATGCATAACGCCTTCGATGCAGTTAAGGAATGCGTGGAACTTACGTTCCATAACGGATTCGAAGTCCGGCTGCATTGCCTTGCCGGCAACATCTACCGTATAGGACAGGGAAATCTTGGAACCAACAGGGATGTCGTCGATTTCCGGACCGATAACGGTAATCTTGTGGTCTTCCACTTCGGCAGCATCCTTGGTCTGCACCAGTTCGAAGCAGTCCACACGGGAGCCGTCTACTTCCACTTGCATATCACCCTTACGGATGATTTCGCCTTCGAAAGCGGAAGCAAATGCCACAGGAATATCGATATTGGTAACTTTAATCTTAATATCCCGGGCTTCCAGAGAGGTGGCGTTCCACTTCTCGGTATCCAGTTGCTGAATCAGGGACTTGGGTACCCGGAACATATTTTCCGTTTCATTGGAAACTACGGGGAAACCCAAGCAGATAGCGCCGGCACCGTAGGAAACGATTTCGTCGCTCAAGGGCTTATAAGCATTAACAAAAGGACGGGCGCGGTCCATGGTGTACTTTGCCAGTGCGGGGAAGTCGCCGGGTGTGATGTTGCCGAAAATCAATGCGGCACGCACTGCCACGGAAACTACGTGGATAACAGACTGCATTTCGTAACCCAAGGGGCATACGCGCACGCCTTCGCCGGTCTTCATACCGGATTCGGCAATATGCCGTACGGATTCACCGGTGAGGGTGACCAGCATACCTTGATTCTGGTAGGACTTTGCCAGAGCAACGGTCTCTTCGGGGGTATCTGCACCGCCGATGATAACCGCAACGCCGGGGATGTCACCGGTAACCAGCGGCACACCCAAGTTACGCACGAAGGCATCGGTCAGGTGTCCCATTTCCGGTTCGGCATAGGGGGTTGCGCCATGGATGTACTTCAGTGCTTCCAAAAACTCCGCGCACAGAGCGGAAGCAATGCCGCTTTCAAATGCATCGTGCAAGCGGTTATTACGTGTCATTTTGGCCTGAATGGTCTGCATTGCGGCCTTCATTTCTGCCAGTGTGGTAATCTTTACGCCGGTTACGCCATAGTAGCAAGGCAGGGCGTATGCCGTTTCAGGAAAACCAACAGGCTCGCTTTCGCCGTAGGTAGCGATCGCTTCATCAATGGCGGCTACGGTACGGGCGTAGTTGTAGTCGTTACCGCCGAAAACTCTATCAAAAAGTGTCACGGTTTTTCCTCCTTTTATTCAGTCACTTTGGAATGTTCCAAAGTTTCCGGTTGTTATTCTAAATGGATTCGTCCTGATCCAGGACGCGTTTAATGCTCCGAATTTCTTCTATAGCCGCAGGGCTAAAATCGTAGGGGGATTTTCCCAAACGGTCAGCGGTGATGACATCCGGATTATAATGGATCATTCCCAGCAAATCTTCTTCCGGTATCGATGCGCGGATAAATTCTTCATCCTCTTCGCCCCGCACCTTATTGGCAACCACCCGGACACGTTGTATCCCCAAGTCAGCAGCCAAACGCTTTACATTGCGGTAGGTCTGCACACTGCGGGCACCCGGCTCAATCACCACAATAAACTGGTCCATATTTGCCGCAGTACCTCTGCCTAAATGCTCCAGACCTGCCTCCATATCCATAATCACCACATCATCCTTACGGTAGGTCAGACTGGCAAGAATCTGTTTGAGCATCACGTGCTCCGGACAGACACAACCGCTTCCGCCTAAATCCACAGTGCCCATTACCAGCAATTTTACGCCGTTAATTTCCTTGGAATAGGTATCGGGAATATCTGCAACGTAAGGATTCAGTTTATAAAACTTGTTGTCATCACTGGCGCCGGTGCGTTCTTTTGCCAGCGCCCGCATTTTGGAAATGGGGATAATTTCATCCACTTCTTCCTGGGTAAGTCCCAGCGCCAATCCCAAATTGGCATCCGGGTCCACGTCCGCCGCCAATACCGTTCGGCCTTCGTCGGCGTAAAGCCTTGCCAAGGTTGAAGATAGGGTTGTCTTCCCCACGCCACCCTTGCCGGTTATCGCAACTTTCATCAGATACCCAGCGCGGCGCGTTTCTGCTCAATGCAGGCAATCATCTTGTCGCCCAGAGCATCAATGTCGGTATCCACAACAAACTTTGCTTCTACCCACTTGTTAATGCCGTTTTCACCTTGGAGCAGTTCCGTTACCTCGGTAGAGCCCTTGGAGTAGGGATCCACACCCAAGAAGGTCTCGATGCCGGTGGCTACAACGTAGTTGCCGATAGAAACGGCCTTTTCACTCATCCATTCAGGAGCACAGCCTACAACCGGAACCTGAGAAATGTTAATGCCCCAGTCCTTAGCAATGTCGGAGGCCAAAATCATCATACGGGAAATATCCACGCAGGAACCCATATGCAGAACGGGAGGAATTCCTGCCAGTTCACATACCCGCTTCAAACCTGCGCCGCAGTACTCTTTTGCCTTTTCCGGGTCCATAAGACCTGCCTTGGCAGCAGCCTGGGCGGAACAGCCGGAAACAATCAAAATAATATCGTTCTCCAGCAGTTTCTTCATCAGTCCGATGTGCGCAGAGTCAGGGCGAACCTTGGGGTTGTTACAACCAACCATTGCCACTGCGCCCCGGAGAACACCGGAGTGTACGCACTCGATAAGAGGCTTTGTGGTGCCGAACTCATCAACCTGGGAGTTGGCAACGCCGTCCAGAACTTTCTTAATCGCCTCAACAGAGTAACCAACTCTGGCCTTCTGCTTTTGAGAGGGGATGTTTACCAGTTCCGGTGTCCGGTTCTTGAAGTTCTCAATTGCCATCTTCACGATTGCCTTGGCGTTTTCGCCGGCGGTTTCTGCATGGAACTGAATGAATTCAGAATCCGGCATCCGGGCAATGGGAGAAGTGGTAATGAACTTGGTGTGGAAGCACTTGGAGAGGGGTCCCAGTGCAGGGAAGATACACTGCACGTCCACAACGATGGCTTCACAAGCGCCGGTAAGCACTACGTTTTCCTGGTTCAGGAAGTTACCGGCCATGGGAATACCGTGACGCATAGTAACTTCGTTAGATGTACAGCAAACACCGGATACGGTAATGCCCTTTGCGCCCATTTCCTTGGCGTATGCAATCATTTCCGGATCGTTTGCATAGTAAACAATCATTTCGGAAAGGGAGGGATCGTGTCCGTGTACCACGATGTTCACGTTTTCCTTTTCCATAACACCGATGTTTGCCTCGGTGTCCACAGGCTTGGGAGTACCGAACATAACGTCGGAGAACTCGGTACCCATCATAGAGCCGCCCCAACCGTCACTTAAACCGGCCCGCAAAGACTGGCGGATCAACGCTTCCGGCAGGCTGGAACAACCCATATGTGTCATATGCATTGCGGTAGCAATTTCCCGGTCGATTGCCCGGGGGGTGATTTCAGCAGCATCCCACATATCCTGGGTGTGCTGCGGTGCCCGCTTTGCAAACTTCTGCGTACCAAAGGGGAAGCCGTATTCCAACAATCCGATTTCTGCCATTTCGTGAGCCAAATCGTAAATGTCGCGGCCTTCTGTTTCTACGCCCCATTCCTTAGCAATGCGAATCAGTTTCTCCGGGTCTTTGACCTGGTAGTTTCCGCCTTCCTTGGTCTGGTGCAATGTGTGCATAATCTCACGACCGTGGTCGGAGTGCGCAGCCGTACCGCCTACGGTAAAACGCAGATAGTTACGGCCGACAATGCCGTGTACATCACAGCCACAGATGCCTCTGGGGCTCTTGGGAGTAATACGGCAGGGGCCCATAGAACAAATCCGGCAACAGGTACCGGCTTCGCCAAAGCCACAATGGGGGGTCTGATTTTTGACCCGCTGCTGCCAAGTGTCCGCGCCAACCTTTTTGCCGTTTTCCAGCAATTCATTGGTGGCGGCTTCCATCTCTTCGACAGTAGTTAAAGATGCCCAATCCTTCAATGTGTTTTCCTCCTAAAACATGATTCTTGCGTCCAAACCGATTCTGGAATGGGCGCATAGTGTTTCAGTATTATATTACTCTCTCAAGGCAAAAAAGTCAATGGTGATTTACCCTCTTTCGACGGTTTTTATGCCACAAAAGTGCTATAAAAGGCAGGGACTTTACTCCCTGCCTTTTCCCAGCCTTATATCTGCATATAGCCGTATAGGACTTTCAACGTATTATACACGCCGTCAATGTGACTGCGCTCATATCCGTGACTGGCGTATACCCCCGGTCCGATTAAACCGTGCCGTAAATCGTTACCGCCCCGGAGTGCTGCTTCAACATCAGAGCCGTAATGAGGATAGACGTCTAAAGCGTAGTCTGCCTTTGTCTTTTGGGCCGCATCAATCAGTTTTCCCACCACATCATAGTGATAAGGACCGCCAGAATCTTTACAGCAAATGGATACCTGCCGTTCCGTGCAGGCAAGCCCTGTGCCTACGCAACCCATATCCACGGAAATTGCTTCCGTAACGCCACCCGGCACAGAGGCGGAACATCCGTGTCCTACTTCCTCATACACCGTAATATGCAAGTAAGTTTTTCGTGGAAGGGTAATCTTTGCTTCTTTCAGGAATTTGGCA
>JAZOXE010000217.1:0-1840 GCA_045659525.1 Faecousia sp.
AAGCGAAACTGCCCTTTACCTTAAAGGAAATGTAACCGCCGGTCTTATCGAAGTCCTGGATGTTCAGTGTAATGGCAGAACCGTATTCTGTGGTGCCATCCTGGCTAAAGAAACGGAACTGAACATCAGCATCAGGTGTAGCGTTATACCAGTTCAGCGTGTTTGCATAAACGGTGAACAGATACTCGGTGGTATCGTCGGGAAGATTGAACTTAATGCCGGTACGATAAGTATAGCCTTCGTTGAGCGTGATATTCGCACAGGGGAAATTGGCGTTAGTCGAAAGCAATCCGTGGGCGGAACCGCCGTCACCGATATAGCCGTTCCACTGAATCTGATCGTAGAGTGCTTGATCATACTTCGCAGGTTTTTCCAGTTCCGGCTGGGTAACTTTAACAGTGTTACCGTCAGTATATCTGTTATACTGCCAAACATAGTTCAAACCGGTGAAGTTTGTATAGGTGATGGCATCAGTATCCGTATTGTCTACATAGTAACCGCCTGTGGCAGTCTTTCTGGTGTAAATTCCACTGGATGTATTATTACTCGCTGCAGTGGAATTCGATGCCGCAGTAGTTATGTAAGTCTGGTTGCCGAAGCCTAACAAAATGGCTTGTTCGGTACCGTAGCCATTTGACTGCCATTTGCCGCCAGTGGTGTTGTCAATGCTGCCGTACTGCGTCCAAAGCCCACTATCTGACGTTGCGTATACGTCAAAAGCAGTTCCGGGGAGGCAGGACAGGAGCATGACCGCACACAGAAGTACGGCAAATACTCTCTTGAAATACTTTGCGTTTTTCATAAGTTTCCTCCTTGTTTATGCATGGCTGATATGTAAAATTCGGATAATCAGCCAATATTAGCCTAATATAGGACTATCATAATAATACACCCTTGAAACTGGAATTGCAAGGAACATTTTCCACAAATTTTTGTGTGATTTTTACATTTTCGCAAACAAACCGGCAAAATTTCTTGATAAAACAAGCGGCTTGTCAAGATAATTCCCCAGTTTTGTCGCAATATATTAAACATCACCCGCTATAAAAGGACAATTTATAGCAAAATAGCGCTGAAAAATCAGGTTTTGCGCTTTCGGTTCCACGTAATACACATTATTATATAACCTATAACAAGATAAATTCATACAGTAGGGTGCAATTTGGCATTTTGCACAATAGGCGGTAATTTAAATACTGTAGTGTTAATGCCGCGGCTTTGATTAAAAGTCGCGGCATTGTGATATTTGCAATTAAAAGCCGAAGAATGACTGGGCGTTACGGTAGCAAAGGTCTTGTACCAACTCACCCAGGACTTTCTCATCCATGGGGTACTCCCCTGCCTCCACCAACTTTCCGATTTTCTCACACAGTATCCGGCGGTAGTATTCGTGCCGGGGGAAAGATGTGAAACTGCGGGAGTCAGTTAACATACCAACTGCCCGGGAGAGTTGACCGGTTTCCATCAACAAATCCAGTTGTTCGGATATACCCCGGATGTGATCCTGCTGCCACCAGGCCGCACCGTACTGCACCTTGGCGCCATCGCAGGTGAAGTTTGCCGCCATATTACAAAGCATGGCATTATCCACCGGGTTCAGACCGTAGAGAACGGTTTTGGGAAGGGCTTCCGCCTGCTCCAAATCCCCCAGAAATGCAGAAAGCAGGAAGGGATTTGTCATCTCACCCATACTGTCACTACCGGCATCCGGACCAAAAGCGGCAAAAATCTTGGGGGAGTTATTGCGAATTGGGCCTAAATGCAACTGCATAGCAATATTTCTGCGGCTATATTCTTTGCCCAAGAAACGCAAAAGCGCGCCTTGGTAATTCGCCACTTC
>JAZOXE010000218.1:0-1951 GCA_045659525.1 Faecousia sp.
GAACGAGGCAGCAGCTAAGGAACGTTATGAGCACCTGCTGAAGCTGGTTGAGATGTACAAAGACTAATCAGTAATTTCTAAAATGTTACCGCCCCCGACTTTGGGGGGCGGTAATCATTTCTTCTGACAAATATAAGCCACGGCGCTGGAGCGCCTTGGCTTATATTTATTTTGTTTCGGAATTCTTATTTGTTTCCGTTTCTTTGGACTTCTTCGTTTTTTTCTTCTTAATTGCTTCACGGTTCTCCTTAAGACGTGATCGGAGTTCCGGCGGCTGTGCAACCAATTTATCCGTGGGAACAGAGGACTTACTAAGGCGCTTACGCGTCGCTTCTTGCAGAAGTGTATAAAGAACCGAAGCAAACGGGATCATCAGGAACATACCGATAACACCAAACAGTTCGCCTCCGACACCGACTGCCAAAAGCACCCACATTCCGGAAAGACCAATAGAATTGCCAACAACTCTAGGATAAATCAGGTTGCCCTCAATCTGCTGTATCACAACAAACATGCCAACGAAAATCACTGCTGTAACCGGATCCTTCACCAGGATGAGAACAGCGCCAATGGCACAACCTACAAATGCACCAACCATCGGTATAAAAGCGGTGAGTGCTGCAAGGACACTGACCAGAGGAATATACGGCATTTTGAACACCGCCATTCCAATGGCAATCATGCATCCTAAGATACAAACCTCAATACATTGTCCGGAAAGAAAATTGGAGAATGCTGCGTTGGAGATACGCAGGATACGAACAATCTCATCAGATACCTTTTCAGGAAGAAAAGCATACATGAGTCTTCTGCCCTGCCCAGCCAAGGTCTCCTTCTGAAACAGACAGTAAACAGCGAAAACTACAGAAATGATCAGATCAAAAACGAATCCCACTGTGATGGATATGGCAGAGACAGTCCCATTCAGAATAGATGTGAAACCGCTCATAACCCGTTTTACAATGCTGTCCCAGTTTATATTTTCCAGCTCGCTGATCCTGGAATTGATCCACTCTATTGCAGAGGGATTATCTTGGAAAAACTTAGCGGCCCAAACCTGTGCCTCATCGTACTTGAACTGAAGCTGATTCCAAAATTCACGTATTGTATCTACAATTGCCGGTATTAACAGAACAAAAACCAGGGCAACCACCAACAAAACTGCAACAAATGTAATCAGAAGTGCCAGCAACCGCCGAACCTTCACGTGTTTTATCTTTTTCAGAAGGCTTCCCTCAACAGCCCGCATGGGAACGTTTAAAACAAACGCAATGGTAGCACCAACTGCAAACGGAGAAAACATATTTCCGATAAACTTCAACACATTTCGAATCTGCGGGTACGGACTAAAAAACCAAAAAAGTAAAATACATGCTCCCAAACCCAGAAACAACTTCAAAAGGGTTTTTTTATTCAAATCAAACCAAGATTTTAGTTCTTGCACAATCCCACTCCTTTCGTCATTTTACTGGTTTACTGTGCGTATTTCTCAATTAACCTGCACAGAAATGCAACATCTTCCTCATTCGAGGCCCAACTGGTGCAGAATCTCGCGACGCAATGGGCATCGTCTATTGTGTTCATCGTTAAGAATGTACACTCTTTTGCAATTTCAGTCAGAACACAACTTGGCATAATCGGAAAAATCTGATTCGTATGATTGCTGATATACAGCGGAAAACCGGCCTTCTCTAGGCTCTTTCGGACCATATCGGCCATTCGGTTGGCGTGGGCAGAAATTTCAAAATACAGATCGTTTTCAAAGAGTGCCTGGAACTGCGCACCGGTCAGCCAACCTTTTGCCAGCATACCGCCGTGTTGCTTAATCAGGTATCTAAAATCCTCTGCAATCGCCGGATTGGAAATCACTACTGCCTCACCGAACATAGCACCGACTTTTGTTCCACCGATATAAAACACATCGCAAAGACGTGCAAAATCCGCCAAAGTC
>JAZOXE010000219.1:0-7080 GCA_045659525.1 Faecousia sp.
CCAATGGGAATGTTGGGATGGGTTTTGTGGAACTTGTCAAACCAAGGACCGTTCATATCCGTGTTGCCGCCGTACCAACCAAAGTAATGGTTGTAGGAAACAACATCAGGAATCTGAATGTACGGGTCATTCATATCGCACATAGAAACCGCGGCGATGGTTGTCTTACGAGTGGGATCCATTTCGTGGCACAGGTCATTTAGAATCCGGTGGTTTTCCAGCAAATCCTCATTGGTGCCGCTCATAGAAATCTCGTTGGAAAGTCCCCATACCACAATGGAGGGGTGGTTGTAATTCTGAACAATCAGTTCTTTCATCTGATTGATAGTATTCTCCCGACCTCCGGGCATATGCCGGGAAATATAGGGGATTTCTGCCCAGATTACAAGACCTTTTTCATCGCACAAATCATAGAAATACTGGTCGTGCTGGTAATGTGCAAGACGAATGGTGGTTGCGCCCACTTCACAAATCAGTTCAATGTCTTCCTCATGATGTTCCGGCAGCAAAGCATTGCCGATGCCCAGACGGTCCTGATGGCGGCTTACGCCCCGCAAGGGGTATTCTTCACCGTTAAGGATGAATCCGTTATCCGGATCAATTTCAAAAGTGCGGCAGCCAAACCGGGTGCTGACGCTATCCACAACGGCGCCGTTTTCCTGCAGCATCACCTGCAGGTTATACAAATAGGGGTCTTTTCTGCCGTGCCACAGATGCACATCCGGAATGTTCAGTGTAACTTCTGTCTCCAAAGCGGGCGTTGTTACAGTGGCAATGGGCGCGCCGGCACGGTCTTCAATCAAATAGACCAGTGTCTGCTCTTCTTTTGCGCCGGTAACATAGGTTTTAATGCTAACCTGCGCATCTTTTCCCTGGATTTTAGGGGTAACCTGCAAGCCGGTGCCGCCGTAGTATTCCAAATCAAAATGACTTTCCGGAACACAGACAATGTTTACATTCCGGTACAGACCGCCATAGAAAGTAAAGTCCGCCATTTGAGGATATACGGTTTCATTGGCTCTGTTGTCTACAGCAATACAAAGCAGATTCTCTTCTGCCAAATCATCCGTCAAATCCACGCGCCAGGTGCTGTACCCGCCGTCATGGTGCATCATATTTTTACCGTTGAGATATACATCTGCCGAGGAATTCGCACCGCGAATTTCCAGATAATACCGATTGTTCTCCGGCAGTTGGGATTTCACAAGCGTCTTTGCATAAAAACAAGTACCTCTGTAAAAATCTCCGCCACCGTCCTGCCCATCAATGGCATTCCAGGTATGGGGGAGATTCACCGCTTCCCAGTCAGTGGGAAGGCTTTGGGGTAACTGATCTGTTTTGCAAAACCGCCAGTCTTGATTTAAATTTAGAGTTGTTCGCATAGATAATTACCTGTCCTTTCTTAAATGGAACATATACATACAAAAGTATAACGAATTTTTTCTACACTGTCAATGAAAATCCATTTTAATCCGTTGGCAACTTTTGTACAAAATTGCTAAATTTACTAAAATGCCCGGACAGAACTTGTCCGGGCATTTTTTATATATCCTTGGCTTTTGTTGCAATCTCCAACAGACATTTTTTTGTAAATTCTTCCGGTGTCATTGCACCCAAATCCTCACCCTTACGGGTACGCACGGATACCGTACCATTTTCCATATCCCGGTCACCAATCACCAGCATATAGGGGATTTTTTGCAATTGGGCTTCCCGAATCTTATAACCTAACTTTTCACTGCGGCAATCCGTTTCCGCGTGAATATTCACTTCGCCCAATTTGTCCGCCAGTTCCTGGGCATAGCCATGGGCGCGGTCGGTAATGGGCAGAATCCGCACTTGCGTAGGCATCATCCAAAGAGGCAACGCACCAGCATAACGTTCAATGAGGTATGCCAATGTGCGCTCGTAACAGCCCAAAGAAGTACGGTGGATAATATAAGGTGTCTTCTTTTGGCCATCAGCATCCACATATTCCATACCGAATTTTTCCGCAAGAAGCATATCAATCTGAATGGTAACAATGGTATCTTCCTTACCGAACACGTTCTTATATTGAATATCCAGTTTCGGGCCATAGAATGCGGCTTCATCGATACCTACAGAGTACTCCACGCCCAGTTCATCCAAAATTTCCTTCATCGTTTCCTGGGCCGTTTCCCACTGCTGTTTTGTGCCCTCGTATTTGTTCTTGGGGTTTTCCGGATCCCACTGAGAAAATCGGAAACTACAGTTTTCCAACATGCCCACAGTTTCCAGACAGTATTTTGCCAAATCCAAACAGCCCTTAAATTCTTCTTTCAGTTGGTCAGGACGAAGAATCAGATGACCCTCAGAAATGGTGAACTGCCGTACACGAATCAAACCGTGCATCTCACCGGAATCCTCGTTGCGGAAAAGCGTGGATGTTTCACCCAAGCGCATGGGCAAATCCCGGTAAGACCGGGAACGGTTCAAATACACCTGATATTGGAACGGACAAGTCATAGGACGCAGCGCAAAACATTCTTTCGTCTCGTCTGTGGGATCTCCCATTACGAACATTCCGTCTAAATAGTGATCCCAGTGGCCGGAAATCTTATACAGATCGCTTTTTGCCATCAAGGGCGTTTTGGTCAGCAAATAACCACGCTTTTGCTCCACATCTTCCACCCAGCGCTGCAGTGTCTGAATCACTCTTGCGCCCTTGGGCAATAAGATAGGCAGGCCTTGACCGATTTCTTCCACTGTTGTAAAAAATTCCAGTTCTCTGCCCAGTTTATTGTGGTCGCGCTTCAATGCCTCGGCCTGGGCTTCCAAATAGGCATCCAGTTCATCCTTTGTGGGATAGCCTACGCCGTAAATTCTTTGCAGCATTTTCCGGTTGGAATCGCCACGCCAATATGCGCCGCAGGATTTGGTCAGTTTGAATCCGTTGTGGCGAAGTCTTCCGGTGTGGTCCAAATGGGGTCCGGCGCAAAGGTCGGTAAATTCGCCTTGGGTATAGAAGGAAATGACTTCTCCTTCCGGTAAATCTTCAATCAGTTCTTTTTTGTAGGGTTCGTTTTGGCTCTCTGCCCAAGCAATCGCATCTTCCCGGGACATTTCACTGCGCTCAATGCGAATCCGTTCCTTTACGATTTTTTTCATTTCCCCTTCAATTTGTGCCAAATGCTCCGGGGTAAATGAAAAAGGCGCGTCAAAGTCATAGTACCAACCCTCGGCAGTTGCCGGTCCAATGGCCAGTTGCACTTCCGGCCAAAGACGTTTTACTGCCTGGGCCATCACATGGGAACTGGTGTGCCAGAATGTTTTCCGATACTCCGGATTTTCAAACGTGTACAGATTTTCTTCGCTCATAAATCTTTCCTCCTAAATTTGGGGTAGAAAAATTTCACCCCTGAAACGATCAGGGGTGGGGTGATAATCATTCCACGGTTCCACCCTGGTTACAGCAAAAGCCGTCACTCATTGGCGCTTTAACGGGCGCACCCGATACGGCATTTCCGCCGTATGGCTCGGAAGTGGTATCCTGCCGGGTAACGGTACAGAGCCATCGCACCAAATTGGCTCCTCTCTGGAGAACTTACCGGGTAGGCGTGTCTTCGTCAACGCTTTTTTCTAAATGGCATCATAGCACAATTTTCTTGCCGTGTCAATCTGTTTTAACGGTTTGCGTTGTCACTGCACTCTGAAAGAGGGATGTGGCAGCGCAAAGACAAGCAATCCGCACTCGTCGGCGTACTTAAGTACGGTAGAGTGCGGATTGCGCAGTAAGTCAAAACACTATTCAAATTTTATTAAAAAGCAGATGCCTTTTAAGTTTTTACGTAACATCAAAAATAGCAATATCCAAAGTATATACCTGTTTTGACGGTTTCCGTTGTCGCTGCCCTCTGACAGAGGGCGGTGGCAGCGGAAAGACAAGCAAACCGAAGGCGTAGGCGTACATTGGTACGTTAGTCCTTCGGTTTGCGCAGTAAGTCAAAACACTATTCAAATTTTCTTAAAAAGCAGATGCCTTTTAAGTTTTTACGTAACATCAAAAACAGCAATATCCAAAGTATATACCTGTTTTGACGTTTTCCGTTGTCACTGCCCTCTGAACCGGGATAGGAAGTCTTTTGTTTCCTGACACTGGGGATTGCCAAACACTTCTTCCGGTGTTCCCTGCTCGCAGATAACACCCTCGTTCATATACACAACCCGGTTGCTCACATCCCGGGCAAATGCCATTTCGTGGGTAACCACCAGCATTGTCACGCCGCTGTCAGCCAGTTGCCGCATAACTTCCAGAACTTCGCCAACCATTTCCGGGTCCAGTGCAGAAGTGGGCTCGTCAAACAGAAGAATTTCCGGATTCATAGCCAATGCCCGGGCGATTGCCACGCGCTGTTTTTGTCCGCCGGAAATCTGCCGGGGTTTGGCGTTAATATATGGCGTCATACCTACTTTATTCAGGTATTCCATAGCAATTTCTTTTGCTTCCGCTTTGCTGCGCCCTAACACTTTGCGTTGTCCCACCATGCAGTTTTCCAAAACCGTCATATTATTGAAAAGGTTGAAAGACTGGAATACCATACCTACGTGGCTACGGTATTCGTGGGGCTTTACATTTCCGGTCAGCACATTTTCTCCATGATAGAGAATCTGGCCGGAAGTGGGGGTTTCCAATAAATTGATGCACCGCAACAAGGTAGACTTTCCGGAACCGGATGCGCCGATAATAGACGTTACATCCCCTTTATTTACGGTAAAATCAATATCCCGAAGCACTTCGTGGGTACCGAAAGACTTAGAAAGATGCTTGATATCCAGAATCATTTCGCTCATATCAGCGCCCTCCTCTGTTCCGGCCGAATTTCAGACCCTGCTTTACCCGACCTCTGTATTCCTTGCTTCGTTCATCAAAGGGTGTGCCCCGGTCCGGATGGCTGTATGTGCCGGCAGACATAGCGAGGGCATCTTCACTCACCAGTTCATAACTGTCCGCGCCGTCCATTTTCTTCTCTGCCCAACGCAACAAAACAGATGCCACCAGTGTCATTGTGAGGTAGCCAATCATTTCAATGGTTGCAGAGGGGAAATACATATTGTTTACACCCACGATGTAACGGTGAGCGGCGAAGAACTCTGTGAAACTGATAATAAACATCACAGAAGTATCTTTTACATTGATAATGAAGTTGTTGCCGATTTGTGGCATAATGTTGCGAAGCGCCTGGGGTAAAATCACACTGGTCATCGTCTGCACGTGAGTCATACCAATGGCCTTTGCGCCCTCTGTCTGACCGGGATCAATGGAGATAATACCGCCACGGACAGATTCTGCCATATAAGCGCCGGTATTGATGGAAACAATCAAAATAGCGGCGGTCCATACATCCTGGAAATGCACCGTGTTGTTGGTAAAATACGGCAATCCGTAGTAAATGAATACCGCCTGCAAAACCATAGGCGTACCACGGAACACCTCCACATATACCCGGACAATCACCCGAATCAGTTTTAGGAAAAAGCGCTTTACAATATTATCTTGCTGGGAATAAGGAATGGTATTGAGGATGCCGCAGACCAAGCCAATGACGCAACCGATAAAGGTCGCTACCAACGCCAGTATCAAAGTGTTTTTAACGCCGTTTAGATACAGAACATGGTACTTATCCCACAGAACAACCACATCTTGAAACAGTTCGATGAGTTTATTCATAAATACTCCTTTCGCGACACTTCCTCCGACCACAACAGTCGGAGGAAGTGAGTGTACTAAAAGAAATTACTCTTCAGGCTGAACGGCAATTGCCTGGTCCATCATGGTGTTGAAGTCAGCCTCGGTCATCTTGGAGAGAACCGCATCAATGGCATTCTTCAGTGTTTCGTTGCCCTTAAGCACGGAAATACCGATGTTTACGTTTTCAGCGCGCTCCTGTTCAGATGCGAACTGGAAGTCACCGTCAGTGCCGGAGAAGTTGAGAATTACCAACTCATCGTTCTTTGCAACAGCGCCCATAGCGGTGGGCAGGTCAGTGCAAATGAAGTCTACCATATTGGTTTCCAACTGCATAATCATATTGGGAGCATTTTCAGCCGGGGCCAACAGATTTGCGCCTTCAATCTGGGACAGGCAGGAATCATACCAAATGGTACCGGACTGGGAAGTACACTTACCGCCAGCCAAGTCAGCGATAGAAGTCGCGTTTGCATACTTGCTGTCCTTGGTGGTAACGCAAACGATGGTAGCGTAGTAGTAAGGTCCAGCCATATCCACTTCCGCCATACGGTCAGCAGTCATAGACTGACCGGCAATGTTGGCATCCATAGTCTTGGACTGAACAGCGGGGCACAGAGAATCCCATGCAGAGGAAACGATTTCCAGTTCCCAACCGTTTTCTTCACAAATCTTCTTGGCAATCATAACGTCATAGCCGTTGGCGTATGCACCGGGGACATTGGAGATAGGAACAGCGCCGTTGCTGTCGTCCATCTGTGTCCAGTTGTAAGGTGCGTAAGCACATTCCATACCAACGGTGAGTTTGCCGTCTTCCACGCCGGTGAAAACAACAGCGCCGGTGGTACCGTCAGTGGGGGTAACATTGCCGCCGGTGGCGCCGCCACAAGCCGCCATTGCCATGGTCATCACCAAAGCCAATGCCAAACAAATAATCTTCTTCATAACAATTCTTCCTTTCTTTTTTTGGGTGTTGCTGTGCGGGGCGGTTTCAGATTTGCCCCAAATAAAAAATCGAACCGCTTCCGTCAAGCGATTCGACAGTAACACCCATCCCATAGTGGGATAGTTTCACTTCTTCGATAGCGCTTCACAAAAGTTTGTGACAGTCCGTCAGATATTCTCTGACGCCCCAGCAAAAAAACCATCAGGCTGATTTTCCACTTCGGCGGTTTCCCCTTTCGCGCTTTACGGCTGCCTGGCCTTGCAAAGCGGTACTAATGAACCCCGCGCCTCTATCTAGCGATTCAATTTCCAGTATCGTACCATACTGTTTTTGTTCTGTCAACAAACAAATATTTTTTTGTAAAACTTTTCCAATATCTCCGTCACGCAGACAGTTGTTTTCAGCACACAGCATAAAAGCCGACGGG
>JAZOXE010000220.1:0-2650 GCA_045659525.1 Faecousia sp.
GAACAAGGGGCAAGAGGTGGCACGATTTTGAATGCCCGCGGCGTAGCCCGGGAGAAAGAAGCAGCCTTCTTCGGTATTGCCATTCACGCAGAAAAGGAAATCCTGATGATGGTTGGGGAAAAAGACATCCGTGACCGTGTCCTTAATGCCCTTTATTAGGAAATGGGTATGGACAAAAAGGCCCAGGGTATCGCGGTTTCTCTGCCAGTGACAGATGTGGCAGGACTTGTCCAAATTGAGGAAACGAAGACAGAAAATGCCTAATAATTGAAAAACCGCCATGTAATTTGGCGGTTTTTCTTGTAATTTGATAAATAGAAGATATAATGAACATTGAGGTGATGGACATGGAGATCAGCCCCAATTACATACACATTAAAAAGAAAAATGTTCCTGATTATTATAATTTTACGGCAGTAAAAGCATTGATTCGCCGCGTTGCAGGCGGGAAATATGCCGATAAATTTATCTTTGAAAGAGTAAAGTCTGATGGCTTTGACAGCTATGAGGTTTATGATAAAGGTGATAAAATATGCATCCGCGCCAATACCGGTGTCAGCGCCGCTGTAGGCTTTAATCGTTATTTGAAGGATGTTTGCTATTATAGTGTTGGAATCCTTTCAACAAGCGGATCCTTGCCGGAGGAACCGCCTTGTGTTGGCAGAGTTTTGCGTCGAAAAAGCAGATTTTTGTATCGTTATTTTTTTAATTACTGCGCTTTTAGTTATACTTATGCGTTCGATAATTGGCGCGAGTGGGAAAAAACACTGGACTATCTTCTGCTCTCAGGTTACAACTTGATTCTTAACCCCATTGGCGCGGAAACAGTATGGAAAAAAGTCTTGCAAGATCTTGGGTTTTCGCAAAATGACATTGATGGCTTTTTGTGTGGTCCTGCTTTTTATGCATGGCAATGGATGATGAATCTGACCGGCTGGGCAGGCGGCGCACCGGAACATTGGTATGAAGATCGTATCCGTCTGGCCGGTAAATTGAACCGCCGATTGCAAAGTTTTGGTGTTTCTCCGGTCATACCGGGATATGTTGGTATGGTGCCGGATACCTTTACCAAGTATTATCCGAATTCAAAGGTAGTGGAACAAGGTTATTGGGTGGGATTCAAGCGTCCCGGCGTGATTCTTCCAAACGACCCCAATTATCATAAAATTTCTGACCTTTATTATCACTACGTCCGCAGTATAGATGGCGGTGAAAAGATTGCGTATTTTTCCGCAGATCCCTTCCACGAAGGCGGAATTACCGAAGGCGTTGAAATGTCCGGCTTTGCCCGCGGTAACTATCAGAAAATGACCGAGTATGCGCCCAATGCAGTTTGGGTTATGCAGGAATGGGGTAAGCCGAAAACAGAGATTATTGAAAGCCTTAAAGACGGTGCGGTTTTAACGTTGTCTCTCTGCGCTGATAACAGACCGGTGGTTGCTGATATGCCGGATATCGCCCCGTGGTGCTATTGTGCAGTCAATGCATTTGGCGGTCAATATGCTATGCACGGCGCGGCAAAGGAGCAACTGTTCAACCCCTATCAACATCTTGCCAATCAGACAAGTAAGTTAGTGGGCATCGGCTATATGGCCGAGTCTGTCAACTGCAATGAAATTCTCTACGCAATCAATGTGGAAAATGCTTTTGGCGACGGATTTTCGTCTGTTGATGCATTTATAAATACTTATATAAATGACCGTTATGGTAAAAACTTCGTGGATATTGCGGAAACTTTGAAAAGTGTATTTCTGGTTTCTTTCCATGGGGATCGACCTCTTGGCGGCGAGTCGGGATTGTGCGCCAGACCTGGGCTGGATGTATCTCGTGCATCTGCATGGTCAACGCCTGCAAAGCCTTATTTGGATCAAACAATCTTGGTAGATTATGCTAAAGCAATGTTTTTGCACTATGAGGAATTATCTGCAAACGGTGGATACCGAATGGATTTGTTGGAGGTTACCCGGCAGATTTTGAGCAACCTTTCATGGTACTATATCCAACGCATCAAGGAAAGCTACGCAGAGAAAGATAGACAAACATTTTCTCACTTCAGTCGTGAGTTGCTCAGCTTATTTAAATTACAGTCAGATCTTGTTTCCTGTGACAAAAACCGTATGCTGGGAACTTGGCTTCATAAAGCACGGCGCTTCGGCAGAAACGCAGAGGAAAAAGCATATTTTGAGCAAAATGCCCGTTTGCAAATCACCCTCTGGGGTGATCAAAACGCGTCTAAATTCCTGCGGGATTATGCGGCAAGAGAATGGCAGGGGATGCTGGAGACATTCTATAAACCCCGCTGGGAGCGATTCCTTGCCCGGCTGGAAACCTCTTTGCAAACCGGAAAACCGTTGGAAACAGTTGATCATTATAAAGAAGAAATCGGTTTTGTGTACGAAAAGAAACGTTATTCTGTCAAACTCAATAACGATCTCAAAGGCGCGGTTAGTGCGATCATTGCTAAAGTGACATCTGAAAAAATCGCTTACAGAACCTACGGTGAAAAGCAAAACACGTTTTTGGAAAATGTAACGGAAGATATGACAAAACAATAAAAAACACCGCCGATTGGCGGTGTTTTTTAAAATGCGACACAGGTCTATAAGCCGGGTTCTGTCTTGACAGCCATCTATCTAGCCCTGCAATCGCT
>JAZOXE010000221.1:0-15182 GCA_045659525.1 Faecousia sp.
CTTCTTCGTGAAGATAGTCAATCTCTCCAGCGTTTGATTTAAGCCAGTTGTCCAAAAAAGTCTGCAAAACACCAACTTCCATCTCGCTGTCCTTGACATTCAAATACAAAACACCGGATTTTCCACCGCACACCCAGGTTATGGGCTTACCGTTTTGAGTGCAAAGCGCCGAAATGTCCTGCAAAAGTTTCTCTGTATCCGTATTTTGAATCATTCTGTGAATTGGTTCAAACACAATAGCCGGACTATTGATATTTTCCAGTTCCACCATCGCATAGCGGGATAAAGTCGTGTCCTTCCCCGCCGCTTTTTCTGCTTCGTAGCAGGTCTTTGCCGTTACAAGAGAGTGGTTTCCGTCGGCCACAAGATAGTAATGTTCTTCTTCATATCTTGCAATCCGCTCTTGCAGTTCTTTCGCTTCTTCTCCGGAAACAAGCCAACCACGGATATGTCCACCGCTTTCCACCAAATCAAAATCATAAATAAGCGGCAATTTTTCCTTATGAACACACTCAACGATTCCATTTGTTTCATCATCACAAAAAATGATAATATGACTAAACTCCATAGGAGCATCTTGTCGCACAGCAACCCGGGGCGGAATACGCTCCATAACCGTCTCTTCTGTCGCGCAAACTTTCACCGAATCCTGATAGAAATAGTGGTAGGTTTCCAGGTCAACTACGCCAACAATTCCTTGACGGATATCTCCGTTTTGTAACTGGCGTTCCACAAAAACATATGAATTCGGAAACTCTTCAAAAATGCCATTATTCAAATACTGATTCATATGATTGTTGATTTCATTGATTGTTTTATCGGAAGAATTTGCAAGATATGCCTCCGGCAAAATCAAATTGAGCGTAGATGCTTTTTCCCCAACAAAATCCCGGACGCGTTCCCAATACGAAACGTCAGATGTATGCTGGTCGCAAGCAATTACAGACCAATATTTCATATCCTCAGTTTTCGGCAAAAGCAGGTTGGTAGAATTAAAACAGCATTTCATAATAAACCCTCCCAATTGTTTTAAATATTATATCGAAAAAGTACCATATTTGCAACAAAAGATTCCACAATGCATATTTTATTTTCCATTGGGCAATCTACTCATACCAATTTATTAAGGAGGGAAAGAAAATGGACACTATCGCGCTGATTTTATCCATTATTGGCAGTATCAACTGGGGACTTGTTGGACTTTTTCAGTTCGATTTGGTCGCCTGGATTTTTGGCGGGCAGGACGCAGTTGTCAGCCGCATTATTTACACTGTGGTCGGTCTTGCCGGTCTTTGGTGTATTAGTTTGCTGTTTCGTAAAAACCGCCCCTGCGTGGATGGCGAATAAGAAAATCGGCAGCATCCAAAGTTGCAGCCGATTAAATTATAGATTAATTAACACGGATAACACAGGAGTAAGTGGTTCCGTTGTAAGTTGCTGTTACGCTGGTTCTGCCGTTGGCGACACCCTTTACTGTGCCACCGGAAACGGTACAAACCTGAGAGTCTGTAGAACTCCACTGTGCCTGAACGGGATTGCCGGACTGGTCACGCAATTGCAGTGTGAAACTTTCGTTAACGCTGATGGTCACATCGTCTGCTGCGCCGCCCGAAAGGTTATATAACTTGCAACTTCCGGTAGGCTGTGCTCCGCCGCCATCTTCACTGATACCGCCACCACTGCCGGTCACGCCGGAATTGGAAGCAGCAGAATTGCAACGAACAATGCAGGACACCTTCACACCTTGATATTCTCCGTAGACATTGGTCACACCACCGCCCACAGCAGTCACTTTGCCGTTTTCGATTTTTGCCACACTGGTATCATCTGAAGTCCAGGTAATCTTGGATGCATCCACTTCACCGTCATAAACAACCCAACTCTCGCCCTTGGCAAGTGTCATATCTTTACGGTTTAGTTTAAACTCAACAGTGGGAACTGTAGTTTCTTCCGTAGCCTCCGTAGTTTCGCCAGTGGTGTCTTCTACATCTTCAAAATTACATTCTACTTCGCAAGTTTCTTCAAATGCACCGCACTTAACGGTAATGGTTACTCTGCCTCTGCCTACAGCAACAATTTTACCCTCTTTGGACACGGTTGCAATTTTATCATCACCGGATGTGTAAGTGACAACGTCCGTCGTATCCTTGGGCGTTACATTGGCATAGAGCATTCTGGCATCGTTCTTATTGTTCAGCGTAATGTGGCTGACATCCAAACGCAAATCTTCGCAGGGGATTTCCAGCACAGTCGCCGCTGTGGTTGTGGCCTCCGCGCCGAAGTTAAAACCTAAACCAGGGAAAAAGAACCGGAACACAATGAAAACAACAACCGCAACGATTGCCAACATTAAAACAATAGCGGTAATAATCAGACCTTTGCTTGTTTTCTCATCTTTCGATTCACTGTCTACATCAGACACTTTTGCAGATTCCACCACCGGAACTTTACGTCCACTGTTGCGCTTACGAACATTGGATTTGGAAAATCTGCCGCCTTTTACGTATGTATAACCGGTAGCGCCATCTCCCGACTCGCCATTTCCCTTTACCGATTTTGCATCACCGGGGCGGACGCAGCCACAAATAGGACATTGTGTGGCAGTCTCCGGATAAGATGTGCCGCATACTTCACAAATAATCTTACTCATAATATACCTCCTGACTCCTGGCAGTGAGTCTGCACAGGAATTTTATCTAATTATATCATTTCTTGCTGAATAAAACAACTATAAACCTGTTGCTTTTTTGGAAAATTTATTTTATGATATAAATAATTAGGAAATGGAGGCGATTACGGTGTCTGAAATAAGACAGAATTTGCCAATTCTGAATGGAATTGAAGTCGGAGATGTTATCAGCAATCATCACGGTGTTCGCTGTTACCCCGCTATGGGTGAAAATACAGATGACAAATATATTTTGAAGGTAATTTCCATTCCCTCTTCCCAAACGAAACTGGATGCTATGCTATTAACCGGCGTATACCCGGATGTGGAATCTGCGCTTCGTTATTTTAAGGAATTGGCGCAAGACGTAGTTGCGGAAGTGGATGTGTTAAAACAACTTTCCGAATTGGAAGGTTTCGTTGCATACGAAGACTGCCACTTAGCAGAATCTGAAGACAACACCGGTTATGAAGTATACTTACTCAAGCATTATAAGCGCACACTGTTGCGTCAGTTTTCGAAAGAACCGCTCACCCAATTGGGTGCTATCAATTTGGGATTGGATATTTGCGCTGCATTGACGGTAGCAAGGCGTGCGGGTTATTTGTACGTAGACCTGAAACCCGAGAATATTTTCATTACCGGCGAAAAAGAGTATAAACTGGGTGATTTGGGATTTGTACGTTTGGATAGCCTTAAATATGCCACTTTAGATGATAAATACCGCAGTCAGTATACACCTCCGGAAGTTTTGGACGACTACGCACCCCTCAACGAAACAATGGACGTATATGCCGCCGGTTTGATTCTCTATCAAGCATACAATAACGGTGAACTTCCGGTAATGGAAGATGACGTGCTTCCCCCTCCCCAATACGCAGACTATGAAATGGCGGAAATCATTTTAAAAGCCTGCGCGAAAAACCCGGAAGACCGTTGGGAATCTCCCATTGCATTAGGCCAGGCTCTGGTGGGATATATGCAAAGAAACGGTGCAAACGACACACCGATCATTCCACCTGCGCCACCCATTGTAGAGCCTGAAATCGTGGAGCCGACACCGGTAAATGATGAAGAATCAGTAGGTGCGGAAGTTGTTCCGGAAGAAAATGATGACACCGTATACATTGAGGACTGTGACGGCAATTTCTCCTTCCTTGCCGATGCCCAGACTTTGCAGGAAGCGGAAGAAATTGACTATGATGAGGTTTCCCCGGAACTGACGGAAATTCTTGTTCAGGCGGATGACCTTGTGACCCATGACGTTCCCGACCCGGTTGTACAACCTGAACCCATTGATGTACCGATTCCCGAGCCCATTTCTCCGGAAGAACCGGAAGTGGATGAAGAAAACGCAGATGACACAGATACAGAAGATGCTGAATCCGAAGAAGATTCTGATGATGCAGATGTGACTGAAGCAGAGACAGAAACGGAAGAAACTGAAACACCGGAAAAACCGAAAAACAAAAAATGGTTAAAGATTACGGTAGGCATTGTTCTTGCATTGGCAATTTTAGCGGCTGGTGTCTATTTTGTACTTACCGAATATCTTTTGCCGATTGAAGGGATTCGATTAGAAGGCAGTGAGGACGGTTTAACGGTCTATGTTACATCGGATATTCAAGATGATATGTTAAGCGTTGTCTGTTCCGACTCCCACGGTAACCGACTGGTATCCCCGGTCATTGACGGAAAAGCCGTGTTTACCGATCTTGTGCCGGACACTGCATATAAAGTCAAAGTACAAGTTTCCGGTTTTCACCGTTTAACCGGTGATTCCTCCACCGCTTATTCCACCCCCATACAGACAAACATTATTCACTTTAGCGTCGTAACCGGTGCAGAAGACGGAAGTGTAATCATTGGCTTTACCGTAGATGGGCCTGATTCGGAGAACTGGTCCGTTGCCTATGCCGCTCCCGGTGAAGAAGAAAAAGTAGTCACTTTCCCCTCTCATATGGTAACCATTAGCGGTTTAACTGTGGGCAAAGAGTACACCTTCACGTTAACGCCTGAAACCAATTTATTTGTCAGCGGTGATAATTCCATCGTCTATACCGCAAGTACACTGATTTATCCCCAGGATTTAACTGTTACCAGCTGTCTTGACGGAAAATTAACCGCTGCATGGCGGGCGCCAAAAGGCACGACAATCAATCAATGGACTGTCCGTTGCTACAATGATGACGGCTACAACGAAACCCAAATTACAGATGTTCCGGAAGTTACGTTTGAAGGTACAAATGATAACGGATCTTACACTGTTGAAGTCATAGCAGAAGGTATGAGCGTTGGCACCCGTGCCTACGTTGCCGCAAATTCTGTGACTGCCAGCAACATCCAGATAGAAAAAAATGGCGCTACCGGTATTAAAATCACTTGGGAAACCAACCGGCCCATTCCGGAAAAAGGCTGGCTTCTCTTCTACAGCATTGACGGTTCTGAAGTTCAGGCGCCTATCTACTGCAGTGAGAACTCTGCTGTCATTCAGCCCATTGTTCCCGGCGCAGAGCACAAAATCACCCTGCAGGATGCAAACGGAAACACCGTACTTGGCACCCCTTATATCTATACCGCCGATGAGGCTGAAATTTACACGAACAATTACGACGGTTACACCATTACCGGAGAAGATATTACTCTGAAAATGTGTAAACGTCCGGACTATTCCTCCTGGAACCGGTATTACCTTTCTGACTCCGATTACACCTCCACATTTACTCCCAACCAAAAAGTTGCATTTGTGGCGAAATTGGAAAAAATGTACGGCAGTTCCAGAGACGGAATTTTAATCCTTTATGTTGTCCGTGACGAGGCGGGAAATATCGTGTCCATAAGTTCCCAATACGAGGCTTGGAACGATTTGTGGTACTATTACTATGGAGAATTTAATGTCCCGCAAGTACCAACTAAATCCGGCACATACACAATGGATGTTTTCTTTAACAGCGGACTTGTCCACAGTCAAGACTTCACCATAACGCAATAGTAAACACGGCCACCTTTCATTTGGTGGCCGTTTCCCTATTTTAACAAAATTTTTTCAATATACTCTTGCAAAACAGAAAAGAAAGTGCTATAGTAACGACAACGAAAACATAGGAGGCCAATTATGGCTACACTTACCAAAGTTGCACAGTTCTATTTTAGCAACTATTACTTTTACTTTACGAAAAAGTAATAGCGATTTGTGCTGCTTTGAATTTTCTATTGTTCGTATTTTAATTGCTGCACAGTTTCGCTACTGTGCAGCATTTTTTTAGGAGTTGATCGTATGATTGCCGTTTTAAAACGTGGCACAACACAACAGCAGAGAGAACATTTAATTGAATGGTTAAAGCATATGGATTTAGATGTCCATATATCTGAAGGTAAGGAATTTACCATTTTGGGCTTGGTTGGTGACACCAGCCGTGTCGATATGGAATTGCTCAACAGTCTTGAGATTGTGGAAACCGTGAAACGTGTTTCCGAGCCTTTTAAGCAGGCAAACCGCAAATTCCACCCCACTGATTCCATCATTACTGTAGGTAATGTAAAAATCGGTGGTGGTCACTTTGCTATGATAGCCGGCCCTTGTTCTGTTGAGAGTCCAGAGCAGATCACGGAGGTTGCACAAGCCGTTAAAGCCGGTGGCGCAGATATTCTCCGGGGTGGTGCTTTTAAACCCCGCACATCTCCCTATGCTTTCCAAGGTCTAAAAGAAAAAGGAATCGAAATGCTTTTGGACGCCAAGAAAGCCACCGGACTTCCCATCATAACAGAAATTATGAACATTCGCACTCTCGACGCTTTTGAGAATGTGGATATTATTCAAGTTGGCGCTCGCAATATGCAAAACTTTGATTTGTTACAGGAACTGGGCAAGACAAATAAACCCATTCTTTTAAAGCGCGGGCTTGCAAACACACTGCAAGAACTACTGATGAGCGCCGAGTACATTATGAGTGAGGGTAATGAGAATATCATTTTGTGCGAACGGGGTATTCGGACATACGAGACCTTTACAAGAAACACCCTTGACTTATCTGCGATTCCCACACTGCACGAATTAACACACTTGCCGGTTGTTGTCGACCCCAGCCACGCCACCGGACGCAGTTCCCTCGTTCCCTCTATGGCCCTTGCCGCAGCCGCCGCTGGCGCAGACGGAATTATGGTGGAAGTACACAATAATCCTGCTTGCGCGCTTTGTGACGGTGCACAGTCATTAACACCGGTGCAGTTTGCAGAATTGAATCAGTCCATTGTTAAAATCCGGGAGGTTATCCGATGAATGTTGGAGTTCTGGGTCTTGGGCTGATTGGCGGTTCTCTTGCCCGGGCATATGCAAAAGCCGGACATCGTGTATTTGCCTGGGACCGGGATGAGAATATTGCAGCCTTCGCTAAACTTTCCGGGGTTGTATCAGACAATCTAACCGAAAACACAATTCCTATGTGCGATTTCATACTCCTGGCAATCAACACCGGAGATGCTATTAAATGGCTGAAAAATAACGGTAAATATGTCTGTCAAAGTGCGCTTGTAATGGACTGCTGCGGTATTAAAAAGGCAATTTGCGATGCTTGCTTTCCTTTAGCGCAAAAATACGGATTTATATTTATGGGCGGTCATCCCATGGCAGGCTCCCATTTTTCCGGTTTCAAGAACAGCCGTTCCAACCTGTTCCAAGGCGCGCCTATGGTTCTTGTCCCCCACGTCTTTGACGACATTGCCTTGTTGGAAAAAGCAAAAAAACTGCTTGCACCCTGCTGTTTTGGTTCTTTTTCAATCACAACAGCAGAAAAACACGATGAAATGATCGCCTTCACTTCCCAAATGCCGCACATTGTCAGTAACGCGTTCATTAAGTCTCCTGCTGCGCAAAGTCACAAGGGTTTTTCCGCAGGCAGTTACAAAGACCTGACAAGAGTTGCTTGGTTAAACCCGGTCATGTGGGCGGAACTGTTTTTAGGTAACCGGGATAATGTTCTGAAAGAACTTAACTTTTATATTGAAAGCCTTTGCGCATATCGAAATGCCGTTGAAGAAAATGATGAAGATCGGTTAATTGCCCTTTTAGAGGAAGGTCGTCTGCGCAAGGAAGAGGTAGACGGATGAATAGCATAGTCGTAGATGCTTCTAACAACTATTCTGTACATGTAGGATATCATCTTTTAGACAGCATTGATTTTAACGAGATTATTTCAAAAAAAGTCAGCAAAGCCGCAATTATCAGCGACAGTAATGTCTTTCCCATTTACGGTAAAAAACTAAAAAACCGCTTGGAAAATGAGAATATTGAAGTGCTGTCTTTCGTATTTCCTGCTGGAGAAAGCAGTAAAAACATAAATACATACAGCGAGATTCTTAACTTTTTGGCAGAAAACACTTTGACACGCGGCGATATGCTGATTGCTTTAGGCGGTGGCGTTGTTGGTGATATTACCGGTTTTGCCGCAGCCACATATTTACGTGGCATTTCCTACATTCAAATTCCCACCACCTTACTTGCTATGGTTGACTCTTCTGTGGGCGGGAAAACAGCCATTGACCTACCCACAGGCAAGAATTTGGTTGGCGCTTTCTACCAGCCAAATGTTGTCCTTTGCGATATCAGTACCCTCTCCACCCTGCCGGATGCCGTATTCTTAGACGGATGCGCAGAAGTAATTAAGTATGCCATTTTATTTGATGAAGAACTTTTTGCCCATTTGGAAGAAAAGAAAACTGACTTTGACAGGGATTGGGTTATCAGAAGGTGCATTTCCCATAAGCGGGATGTTATAAAACAAGATGAGTTTGATACCGACTTACGGCAACTGTTGAATCTTGGTCATACCATCGGTCATAGTGTTGAAAAAAACAGTAACTACACGGTGTCCCACGGAAATGGTGTCGCAATCGGAACTTGCATTGTTACGAGAAGCGCACATAAACAAGGGATTTGCAATACCGAAGACAGTCACCGAATTGTAAGTTTGTTTACTTCTTTTCATCTGCCTACCGCAACGGTATATGACGCGAATACGCTATATGCTGCGGCTTTATCCGACAAAAAGAGAAATGGCAATACCATTAATCTGATTTTACCCCACAAAATCGGTAGTTGCCACATTCATCCGACTTTAGTGTCTGAACTAACATCGATCATCGAAATGGGATTATAATATGGATATTACAATCACCCCGGGAAAACTTTGCGGTATCAACCGGACAATCCCCTCAAAGTCCTTTGCCCACCGCTATTTAATATGCGCCGCATTTTCCCATTGCGCCACAAAAATAAACTGTCCTCAAACCAACAACGACATAGAGGCTACCGCAGATTGTCTGCGCAGTTTAGGCGCTCAAATTACATATGAAAACGGTGTTTATACGGTTTTGCCTGTGGAAAACATACCCGCAAAAGCCGATTTGTACTGTAAAGAAAGCGGTTCTACCCTTCGATTTTTACTACCAATTTGCGGTGCGCTGGGCATTGACGCCACATTTCATTTGGAAGGCCGGTTACCAAACCGCCCCCTTTCCCCCCTTTGGGAAGAATTAAACCGAATGGGTTGTGCGCTGCTCCGCCCCACGGAAACAACAGTAAACATTTGCGGTAAATTGAAAGCCGGTCGCTATATTATTGACGGTGGTATTTCCAGTCAATTTATTACCGGACTGTTATTTGCCCTTGCAATGATTGACGGGGAAAGTGAACTGGTGATTACCGGTAATTTGCAGTCAAAGCCTTATGTTGACATCACAAAAACTGTTCTTACAGCCTTTGAAATTAAATCCAATGTTGAAAAAATTTCCGGCACACTTCCCTTTCATTCCCCGGGAAATATTACCGTTGAGGGAGATTGGAGCAACGGTGCATTTTTCATCTGTGCCAGTGCAATTGGAAATGAAGTAACGGTATCTGGACTAAATAGGAACTCCTGTCAGGGAGATATACAGGTTATGCAGGTAATTGAGAAATTGAAAACAAACTGCGCAACAGTTTCCGGCAGTGATATTCCCGACTTAATTCCAATTTTGGCAGTTACTGCCGGTGCTTTACACGGCGCTACGTTTACAGATGTGGCGCGATTACGGCTTAAGGAGTCCGACAGAATCGATTCTGTATGCCAAATGCTTCGGCAGTTCGGCATTCAAACCAAATCTGATGAAAATACTTTAACCGTTTATCCCGGAAGATTCCGTTCTTGCATTGTGGATTCCTGTGGAGACCACCGAATTGCAATGTCTGCCGCCATTGCCGCAACCGTTGCAGATGGTCCGGTTACCATACTTAATGCACAGTGCGTTGAAAAATCCTATCCCGGCTTTTGGGATGCTTATGGCAAATTAGGAGGTATTTATGAGTAGTACATATGGCGAAAAAATTCATTTGTCCATATTTGGACAATCCCACGGGAAAGCCATCGGTATGGTGCTGGACGGTGTGCCTGCCGGGCTTGCCGTAGATTTTGCGCAACTACAATCCTTCCTTAATCGCCGAGCACCGGGGAATTCACCCTATTCCACCCCTCGAAAAGAAGCAGATATGCCGGATTTTTTGTCTGGAATTGTTGATGGCTATACTTGCGGCGCGCCAATTGCAGCCACCATCGAAAATACAAATACCCGCTCCGGTGACTACAGCAATCTAAAATTCTGCCCGCGTCCAGGACACGCCGATTATACTGCACAAGTAAAATATAACGGCTATCAGGATGCTGCAGGCGGCGGTCATTTCTCCGGACGTCTTACCGCGCCTTTATGCATTGCTGGCGGTCTGTGCAAACAGTGGTTGGCCGAAAAAGGTATTCATGTTACCGGACACATTCTTTCAATCGGCGGTGTCACCGACGGACCGCTTACATTAGATCCGATAGATCCGCAAATTCAAAAACTGCAGAAGCATTTTCCGGTTTTGAATCCGGAAGCCGGTGAGAAAATGCTTGCCCAAATTGAAAACGCAGCAAAAGACGGTGACAGTGTCGGCGGTATCATTGAATGTATTGTAACCGGCTTGCCTGCAGGTTTAGGTGAGCCGATGTTTGGAGGAATGGAAAGCAAAATTGCACAAATTGTTTATGGCATTCCCGCCGTTAAAGGCGTTTCATTCGGCAGTGGCTTTGCTTGCGCCAATATGCGCGGAAGTGCGCATAACGATGTCTTTGTTGCAAAGAATGGAAAAATTGAAACTGCCACCAACTATGCCGGTGGCATATTAGGCGGAATCACTAACGGTATGCCCTTGATATTTCAAACCGCTATCAAGCCTACACCGTCGATTTCCGCGCCGCAAGAGACACTAAACACCCAGACAATGAAATCCGAATTGCTGTCTGTAAAAGGGCGCCACGACCCTTGTATCGTTCCCAGGGCTGTGGCTGTGATAGAAGCCGCCGCGGCACTGGCTGTTTATGATGCAATGCTTTGCCGTGGAAATGAGGTATAATTATGGATATTAATGAAATTCGCAAAAATATTGATAAAATTGACTCTGAATTTGTCCGTCTGTTTTCAGAGAGAATGGCTCTTTCTGCAGAAGTTGCCAAATATAAAAAGGAAAACAATCTTCCTATTTATGTACCGGCAAGAGAAAGGGAAGTTCTACAAAATGTTGCCTCGGAAGCCGGAGATGAAATGGCAAACTATGCCAGAGTTTTATACTCTCTTCTCTTTGAGTTAAGCAGAAGTTATCAGAGCAAGAAAAACATTGCCACTTCCCTACTATGTGAAACAATTACAAAAGCGTTGGATGAGACACCGAAGTTATTTCCCCAAGCACCGATGGTGGCTTGCCAGGGTGTTGAAGGTGCATATTCTCAAATTGCCTGCGAAAAAATGTTTAAAAGCCCCTTTATTATGTACTTCAAAAACTTTGAGGGTGTTTTCTCTGCTATTGACAAAGGACTGTGCCAATACGGCATTTTGCCCATTGAAAATTCAACAGCCGGCTCAGTTAAAAAAGTTTACGATTTAATGATTTCCCACAATTTTTCCATTGTACGCACATTCCGGCTTAAAATTGACCACAATTTACTGGTAAATCCCGGGACAAAATTAGAAAATATTCAAAAAATATATTCCCACGAACAAGCAATCAACCAGTGCTCTGAATTTTTGAGTAATCTAAACGGCGTACAGATTGTCCCCGTAGAGAACACCGCTGTTGCCGCGAGTTTGGTTGCCCAAGAAGGCACAAACAATGTCGCCGCAATTGCCAGCCGCAACTGCGAAGAACTGTACGGTTTAAAGAATATTGCGCCGAATATTCAAGACCAAGGCAACAACCGCACCCGGTTTATTTGCATCAGTAAAAACTTGGAAATCTATCCCGGTTCAGATAAGACAAGTTTTATGATGATTTTGCCCCACAAACCCGGTGCGCTTTACCGTGTTCTTGCCAGAATGTATGTGCTGGGCATTAACGTAATAAAACTGGAATCCCGCCCCATACCAGACCGGGATTTTGAGTTTATGTTCTATTTTGATTTGGAAACATCCGTCTATTCCGAAGAGTTTATTCAACTTATTTGCGAATTAGATGACCTTTGTGAAGAATTTAAGTATTTAGGAAGTTATACTGAGGTGGTTTAATGGGCTTCGGTTTGTTAGGGAGAAAATTGGGACACAGTTACTCCCCGCAAATACATAAATTTTTTGGTTCGTATGACTATAAACTGTACGAACGAGAGCCGGATGAATTAAAGGACTTCTTCGAGTCCGGAGATTGGAACGGTATCAATGTCACAATTCCATACAAAAAAGATGCGTACCGATACTGCTCCGAACTTTCGCCCCAAGCAGAAAAATTAGGCGCGGTAAATACGGTAATTCGCAGAAAAGACGGCACGCTTTACGGCCACAATACTGACTTCTTCGGTTTTGACTCTATGCTAACGCGCACCGGATTGGATGTCTATGGAAAAAAAGTTTTAATTCTCGGCAGTGGCGGCGCATCTGTAACTGCTCAGGCCGTTATAAAAGAACACGGCGGTATTGTCGTTGTCGTTTCCCGCGAGGGTGAGAATAACTATAAAAACATTTCTAAACACCAAGACGCATTCCTAATTGTAAACGCAACACCGGTTGGTATGTTTCCGGAAAACGGTGTTTCCCCGGTTGTTCTATCTGATTTTCCCGATCTCCAAGGTGTATTGGATATGATATATAACCCTGCGCGAACCGCTTTATTGTTGGAAGCGGAAAAAATGGGTTTGATTGCCCAAAACGGTCTTTGGATGCTCATTGCGCAAGGCAAAGAAAGCGCAGAACTTTTCTTAAATGAGAGTATTTCAGATACTGTGATTTCCGAAATTCATAATCATCTTTCCCATCAAATGGAGAATATCATATTGATTGGAATGCCGGGCTGCGGTAAGTCAACTATCGGCAAGGAACTTGCTAAAATTCTAAACCGCAGTTTTGTGGATACAGATACAGAAATTGAAATTTCTGCCAATATGTCAATTCCAGAAATATTTAACAGCATCGGAGAAGTAGGATTTCGGACATTGGAAACATCGGTTTTATCCCAAATCTGCAAGAAATCCGGCGCAGTAATCGCTACCGGCGGAGGTTGCGTCACAAGGTCAGAAAACTACCCTCTCCTGCACCAAAACGGTCGAATATACTACATTCAGAGAAATGTGACTATGTTGCCCACCGACGGCCGTCCCCTATCCAAAACCCGAAATCTGCAATCAATGTTTACGGAAAGACATCCTCTATATGAGAAATTCGCAGATGCGACTGTCGAAAACAACGGCCCACTAACATACGTATTAGATAAAATTTTGACATTGGAGGGTTACAATTGAAAATTTTAGTACTGAATGGCCCAAATATTAATATGTTAGGCATCCGTGAACCGGAAATTTACGGAACAAACACATTTGCTAATCTTATGCAACTACTGGAAGAAACTGCCAATGAATTTAATATTGAAATCAACCAGTTTCAGTCTAATCACGAAGGCGCGTTGGTGGACGAAATTCAAAATGCATACGGAAAATTTGATGGCATTGTTATAAACCCTGCCGCATATACCCACACGTCCATTGCCATTCTGGATGCGCTGAAAGCAGTCGCAATTCCATCCGTAGAAGTCCACATTTCCGAAGTAGATAATCGGGAGTCCTTTCGAAAGATTTCCTACCCCGGGCTTGCCTGCGTAAAAACAATAAAAGGTCAGGGCATCGCCGGATACAGAAATGCAATTTTATATTTGTTAGAAAATTACAAATAAAATAGCGGAGGCGTGAGCCTCCGCTATTTTTCATACATAAATGTAACCGCATTGGCAGAAACACTGCCATCTAAAAATTTTGCGTAGTCCTTAATTATCTGAAATCCTAATTTTCTGTGTAGTTGCATAGATGCTATGTTTCGCTTTTCCACGTGGGAGTACACCTTTTGAATTAATTTCTTTTCTGTCAAAATACTTTCAAAAAGTTTTGTGGCAAACCCTTTATTTAAATATCCAGAGTGGGTTTTTAATGCCTGCAATAAAAAACCGTCTTCATAAGGTTCCATTCGAAGGGTAGATATATATTGATCGCCCTCTGCCCAAATTCCATAAAAGGAATTCGGTCTTGTAAAAAAGTCCTCTTTTAGATAAGAATAAAGGTCATTCTTTCTGCTCCAAAGGAGTGTATTCTCACCAATTTCTGGGATTGTCACATTCTCATTAATAGGTTCTTCACTGTCATAAATCTGCATCAACGCGTTAAAATCCAGTTCCTGCAGGCTGTTAGCAATGTACAGCATTTTTCCTCCCAATATGTTAAAATAGGCAATTTATTGTATTTTTAATTGTATAATAATTAAGTTATTCACTTTTTCCACATGGTTATCAACAGTCACTGCGGGTTTTTTCTTCAAAATAATTAGAGGAAACCGGTAGGATTCGGCATATTCCAAACATTTCTCAACAATTCCAATACGCTTGATTATTCTATCACTGTATATACTGAATACTTAAAGAATAAATCGCCAAAGTTTTACAGTGTTTCCCCGAGAATGGATTTCGTTGCATAAGCATTGAGTTTCATATCCGCAACATTGCCGGATACGTACTCATAATAAGCCTGCGCGCCAATCATAGAACCATTATCTCCACACAAATGAAGCGGCGGCATATAGATTTTAACGCCGCACTTATTTGCAAGATTCATTAAGTCTTTTCGAATCCGGGAATTCGCCGCAACACCACCGGCAGCGGCGATTTTCTTGTAACCGGTTTGTTTGAGCGCCATTTCGATCCGTGGGATCAGTGTATCTGAAACCGCGCAACTGACATCTGCGCACAAACCGTTGACATCCAATTCTTCCCCAACTTGCTCAGCATGGTGAATCAAATTCAAAGTTGCGGTTTTAAGCCCCGAAAAACTCATATTGTAGGGGTTTTCTCCGGGCTTTGCTCTGGGCAGAACATACTTACCTTCTGTACCTAAACTTGCGGCTTTGTCCAGCGCTGCGCCACCGGGATAGGGCATACCCAAAACTCGGGCAATTTTATCAAAGCACTCCCCTGCCGCATCAT
>JAZOXE010000222.1:0-3080 GCA_045659525.1 Faecousia sp.
AACGAACCTACTACTGCGCTCATATTCATTGCATCAATGGCTGCGCCGGCAGCAGAGCCCAGTCCCGGTAATGTACGGATAACCAAAATATTCTGCGCATAATCAAAACTTACAACGCACTCGCGGAAAATGGTATTAAGCCGGTTACTGAAACCGGTATGCAGTTCTTTCGCCGCAGTGGTATAGCGGTATGTGCCCAAACTTGTCAGTTCTTTCACAATACGCAATTCTTTAATATCTCTGGAAATGGTGGCCTGAGTGCCCTGAAACCCCTCTTTTTTCAGTTCTTCCAAAAGTTCTTCCTGGGTTTCAACATTGCGGTTGGCAATGATTTCCATTATCTTTGCTTGTCTTTGACTTTTCACGATATACCCCTTATCCTATTTTGAATTTGACATTCACCACATCAAAGAAACTTCTGTCCTTTAGCCGCACAAGACGGGTGGCAAAATTTGATTTCTTAATGGTAACAACATCTTCTTGATTCATACGAAACGCCTTGCATCCATCCACAGACAAATAGGAGTTTCTCTTGGCGTTTTTAGAAAGTGCAACAGTAATCACCCGTTTATCGGAAACAAAGATTGTACGGCTTGCTACGTCGTGAGAGCAAATTGGGGTAATAAGCATGCCGTGGGCATCCGGTTCCACGATAGGTCCGCCGGCAGAGAGGTTATAAGCGGTAGAACCGGTGGGTGTGGATACGATGATTCCGTCACCGCTACATTCCATAACCTGTACATCGTCACATTTTACGGAAAGTTGCACAACTCTTGCTATTGCGCCTTTTGTAATCACCGCATCATTGAGTCCTATATCGTGGAATAAAATATCCCTGCCGCGGTGTACCGTGACATCCATCATCATTCGGCTATCCACCGTGTAATCATCTGTGGCTATTTTTTTAAGAAGTTCCAGTTCTGTACTTTCCAGTTCCGCCATAAAGCCCATTGTTCCGATATTTACTCCTAATATGGGTAAATTGCGCCGGGTTGCCGTTTTTGCCATATGGAGAATTGTTCCGTCTCCACCAAAACAAATCAGAAGTTCCGCAGAGTCCATTTCTCTGTCCAATCTGCTAAAACGCAGGTCGCTGGGCAGTGAAAAAGTCTTGTCTACATCAAAAGGAAGGCACAGCCGTACATCAACGCCACATTCCGTCAGAATCTCCATGGCTTTTCTTACTGTTTTGAAATCTCTATCCCGATAGGGATTTGAAGCAAGGATTACCTTTTTCATTGCGCGCCTCCTTTCAGTGTTTCGTGGGCTTGGGTTACAACGGATTCTACATCCGGAATCATACCGTCAACCTTCTCTCGGGTTAAATGCGCCAAAAATTCAATATTGCCTTCCGGTCCTTTTACCGGAGAAAATGTCAGTCCTAAAATTGTAAAATCCAGTTCATTAGCAAGAGATACAAAGTTTTCAAGCACCTCTTTGTGCACTTCCGGATCACGAACAACGCCTTTTTTTCCAACCTTTTCTTTTCCGGCTTCAAATTGCGGTTTAATCAAGCACAGAACCTGACCGTTTTCTTTTAAAAAGGTTTTGATAACCGGCAGTACAATTCGTAAGGATATAAAACTTACGTCAATTACAGATAAATCCAGCGGTTCTCCCAATTGTTCCGGTGTGACAAAACGCACATTAGTGCGCTCCATCACAACAACACGGGGATCAGAGCGGATTTTCCAGTCCAGTTGACCGTAGCCTACATCAATGGCAAATACCTTTTTTGCCCCTTGTTGCAGAAGGCAATCCGTAAATCCACCGGTGGATGCACCGGAATCGCTACATACATAGCCTTCCGGATTTACCCCAAAATCCCGCAGAGCCTTTTCTAATTTTAAGCCACCGCGACTTACATAGGGGCAAGTAACACCGCGCACCTCAATATCCACGGTTTCCGAATAGGAAATACCTGGCTTGTCCGCCTTCTGTCCAGCCACATATACAAGACCGCTCATTATGATTGCCTGTGCTTTTGCCCGGGAATCTGCGTGTCCTTTTTCCACCAGAAGCACATCCAGCCGTTTTTTAATTTTCACCGGAAAATACCTCCAGAACGAAATTGGCTACAGATTGCGCATCCAAGCCGACGCTTTGATACAAGATTTCCAGATTTCCATGGGGAATATATTCTGTCCCCAAGTCAATCCCGTGTATATTAAGAGAATTATCTCTCTTCTTAAGTTCCCAAGAAAGTGTGCTTAAAATACCCGTGCAGGCCTCTTCCAAAATCAGCACATTTTTACAACCGTTAAGTGCACGCAAAATTTCATCCACTGGCAGTGGTGAAACCGCTAAAAGGCGAAGTACGCCTACATCCAAATTCTTTTCTTTGAGAATATCAGCAGCGTTAATTGCATTTTGCGTCAATGTGCCGTAGGTAATCAAGGTTACGTCTTTGCCGGATTTATGTTTTGCAACAAGGGCATCCAAACCCTGCCAGGCAGACCGGGTAATTCCATTATCACCGCCGCGAGGATAACGGATTGCTACCGGACCTGTTTGTTCTCCAACGCCCCAAAGGAGCATCTGTCTTAATTCTTCCGTACAGCCGGGGCATAGAATTTTAAGTCCAGGTGCTTGTCGCAAAAATCCAACATCAAAAACACCGTGGTGGGTTTCTCCATCTTCGCCTACAAGTCCGGCACGGTCAACTGCCAGCACCACATGCAGTCCCAGCATGCAGATATCCTGCAAAATCATATCATAAGCACGTTGCAGGAACGTGGAATACAAAACCACCACCGGTGCCATCCCCTGCTTTGCAAGACCACCTGCCATCGAAACTGCGTGTTCTTCTGCAATCGCCACGTCAAACGTACGCTTCGGATATTTTTTCTTAAAATCTAAAAGACCGGTACCTCCGGGCATTGCGGCAGTGATGGCGCAAAGTTTTGGATTTACTTCTCCAATTGCCAACATAGTATCGCCAAAAACTTGGGAGAACGTCTTTGCTCCACTAACAATAGGCTCACCGGTTTCCGGATTAAACTTGCCGATTCCGTGGAACAGTTTGGGGTGTTCCTGCGCAGGCGCGTATCCTCGGCCTTTTTGGGTAACAACATGGAGCA
>JAZOXE010000223.1:0-8230 GCA_045659525.1 Faecousia sp.
CTGTGCCATCCTCTGTCGGAACCTCCGTAACGGAAACTTCGTCGGGGTTTTCCACCAGGTTCTTTGCCATATACAGCAAAAGTTCTTTCATTGTGTGCAACTCCTTTGGATATTACAGCACGCCGGCTTTCTTCAGCAGAGCGCGAACGGTATCCGTAGGCTGTGCGCCGTTCTTGATCCATGTCTGTGCCTTTTCAGCGTCAACTTTGACAACTGCCGGCTCGGTCATGGGGTTGTAGGTACCAATTTCCTCAATGCAGCGACCATCACGGGGGCTGCGGGAATCAGCAACAACAATGCGGTAGAAGGGAGCCTTCTTTGCGCCCATTCTTCTAAGTCTAATTTTAACCATGGGTTTCACCTCCAAAAAATACTTTTTTCTATATCGCAAAGCAAATTGCTTTCAGCGAACCAATTTAGAAGCCAGGGAAACCGCCAAGGCCGCCAAAGCCGCCCATACGTCCCAGCCGTTTCATTTTCTTGCCCGCTCCCGGGCCGGATAATTGCTTCATCATCAATTTCATTTGATCAAAGGATTTCAGTAGTTTATTCACATCTTCCACACGGACACCTGCACCGGCAGCAATCCGCTTTTTTCGACTGGCGCCGATAATACTGGGGTTTTCCCGTTCCTTCGGTGTCATAGAAAGAATAATTGCTTCGGTTCTGCCCATAGCCTTATCATCAACCTGAATGTTTTTCAGGTTTCCGCCACCGGGCATCTGGGAAAGAATATCCTGCATAGACCCCATTGACTTCAACTGAACCAGTTGGTCATAGAAATCCTGCAGAGTGAACTGATTGCTCTTCAGGCGTTCTTCCAGTTGCGCCGCCTTCTTCTCATCAAAGGCTTTTTCCGCCTTTTCAATCAAGGAGAGGACATCGCCCATACCCAATATCCGGGATGCCATTCTATCCGGGTGAAAGGCTTCAATATCCTCCAGTTTTTCACCCATACCAGCAAATTTAATGGGTTTTCCCGTCGTTGCGCGAACAGACAGAGCCGCGCCGCCTCTGGCATCGCCGTCTAACTTGCTGAGCATAACGGAATCAATGTTCAGCCATTCATTGAAACTTTGCGCCGCATTCACAGCATCCTGACCGGTCATAGCATCCACAACCAGCATAATTTCGTCGGGCTTAACTTCCGCCTTAATGTCTTTTAGTTCCTGCATCAGTGTTTCATCAACGTGCAGTCGACCTGCCGTATCTAAAAACACCATATCATGTCCACGCTGTTTTGCAAAAAGCACAGCGTCTTTTGCAATTTGAACCGGGCTGATTTGACCCTTTTCAAATACCGGAATCCCCAATTTTTCACCACATACCTTTAATTGGGTGATTGCGGCAGGACGATAGATATCGCAGGCAACCAACAGAGGATTTCTTCCCTGACGTTTCATAAGACCTGCCAATTTACTGCCATTGGTCGTTTTACCTGCACCTTGCAACCCAACAAGCATAACCACCGTAGGGCCGTTGGGGTTCGTAGTAATATGCTAAACATCACTGCCCATTAAGTTTGTTAGTTCTTCGTTTACGATTTTAACAATCATTTGAGCAGGACTTAACGCTTCCAACACGTCTGCGCCGACGCAGCGCTCCGTAACAGACTTTGTAAAATCCTTAACAACTTTATAACTTACATCCGCTTCCAAAAGTGCCATACGGATTTCCCGCATCGCCTCTTTTACATCGGATTCCTTCAGTCGGCCTTTGCCTCTAAGTTTTTTGAAGGTAGCAGAAATTTTTTCAGTCAGTCCTTCAAATGCCATGATTACTCCTCAAGTTCCTGCGCCATATTCTGAATCATTTGGCCAATTTCATTCACACGGGCATCATCAAAATTCAGCAGTTCTTCTGCTGCACTTTTGATTGTGCCGGCCGCCTTGCGGCACTGTAAATCCCGGCGTACGCAGCCGGTTTTCTGTTCCATATTTATAAGCAGCGCCTCCGCCCTGCTCAAATTATCGTGAACACCTTGACGGCTTATCTGCAGTTCTTCTGCAATTTCAGCCAAAGACATATCTTGATTATGCCGCAAGTCAAAGCACATTCTCTGCCTTTCGGTCAGCAGTTCACCGTAATAATCAAAGAGCAATGTCATTTGCAATGCGTCCATGGCGTCCTCCTTGTCAAGCAAATTCCCTTGACACCTGAGATATCATACACGAAAGTTTTCTATTTGTCAAGTATTTTTCCTTGACAGTTATAAAATTTTGTACCAAACCCTTTTGGTAGCAATTTCCCGGAATCCCAATCGATTATAGAGGCTAATTGCTTTTTTATTGTCAGACGACACTTCCAGTACCACTTCATCACCCATAATATAATCCGAAAGTGCATTTACGATCTTCTCACCCATACCACTCTTTAACGACGCAACCGCAGAAATCTCATTCTTATTTACAATGCCAATACCGGCATATTCCCCTCCATCCACGTAAAAAAATGCATTGGGCAATATCTTTGACTTATCTCCACTCTGCAAAAACTTTGCGCCGGTGACATTCTTCATTTTATCGTTATAAATATTGCGAAAGAATTCCCAATTCTCATCATTTACAGCAGTAAGACAGGCATTATCATTTTCAATGTGCGCCTTCTTCCGCACCATCAAAACCGTTTTAGCGTGAAGCGGAAATTGATGAAGTTCCTCATTTCCCGTTGCATATATTTCTTTTGCACCTGCACATTTGCAAAAACTTGCACATTCTTCAATCAATTTCTTAACAGAAACAGAACTTTGAACGGTAATATACCCTTTCCCCCAAGGTGGTATTTGGCTAAGTTCTAAACTGGCAACGCCAAATTCGGTCGTAAATATTGGAATATCCTTCATAATTTCACCTCTTTTTATACCATATCACAGCATCCTCCTTTTTTCCAGCCTTTTGACGGATTTCCCTTGTTTTCTAACCATCATAGGGCAATAATGGTCTTAGAAAGGAGGGTTAAATTTGAAAAAACGCATCGGAAACAAGGTATATGACACGCAAAACGCTGCCTTAATTCACAAGTATACCTATGGATATTACGGTGATGCAAGGGGGTACGAAGAAACACTGTTTCAAAATGAGGACGGTTTTTACTTCCTCTACGTTCGCGGTGGAGAAGAATCCATTCACCCTACCGAGGACATAAAAAGATTGGGAAAAGACAAAGCCAAATTATGGCTGGAAAATCACTAAAAAACCGGGACACAATCTTGTGTCCCGGTTTCATTTACTTGACAAATGTGATATTGTATAAGAAGAAAAACAACAAGAAATCAGGCCTATTTTATGAAAAAAACTTTTTTATTTTGCCTTTGTCTGATAATGGTCGTTTCCCTATTGGGATGTAATCATAATGACACCGGCGAAATTGTCACCACAACAAAACCCATCTGGGAATTTACTTCCTTTTTGTGTCGGGATACCGGTATGGAAGTTACGGCTTTAATTACAGAAAACGTTTCTTGCCTGCACGATTACACACTGCAAGTATCTCAAATGCGAAAATTAGAAAATGCGCAGGTTGTGATTATTAACGGCGGTGGTTTGGAATCCTTTATCCCTACCAACCCGTTGGAACATCAAACATATATCGACTGTTCTGTATCCGTTCCCGTCATTGACACCTGCAACGAACCGGATCACGAGCACCATCACGATACAGACAGCCATTTTTGGCTATCACCGGCCTGCGCAAAAATAATGGTCAACAACATTTTTAATGGACTAACTGTCAAATACCCGGAACATAAGGATACTTTTCAAGCCAACTATTCCCAACTCATTAAAAAACTCAACGACTTGGAATCATACGGACTTAACACACTGAAGGACTTGTCTTTCCGCCGTTTAATTACCTTTCATGACGGATTTTCCCATTTTGCCCAGGCTTTTGATTTAGAAATATTGAAATCAATGGAAGAAGAAGCCGGCAGTGAAGCGTCCGCTGTTACCTTAAAAGAATTGAGCCTGCTAATCGACAATAACGACTTGCCCGCTATATTCACAGAGAAAAACGGCAGTACCTCTGCCGCCCAAATTCTCGCCCGGGAAAATAACGTGAGCATCTACTCTTTGGATATGGCATTATCCGGCGGGTATTTCGACGCAATGTACAGTAATATCGATACTATAAAGGAGGCGCTTGGATGAATATTGGTAACCACGGCGGCAGTTGCGGTCATTCCTGCTGCCTTCGTATTCAAGATTTAGGCGTAAAAGCCGGCAATAACACAATTTTGGAAGATATATCTTTACACATTCACTGTGGTGAACTGGTTGCGCTGGTTGGCCCAAATGGCGCCGGAAAGAGCACACTTATGAAAGCCGTTTTAGGTCAGCAAGAGTATACCGGTGTAATTTCCTTTTCCGTTCCCGGCAGTCGGAATCGCAAACCTAAAATTGGTTATGTGCCCCAAAGTCCCAACTTTGACACCGGTGACCCGGTAAGTGTTGCAGATTTATTCTCCTGTTGTATGAGTCGCCGTCCCGCCTTTTTGGGGATCTCCAAATCTATGGAAAAGAAGATCCTCTCGTGTCTTGCGAGGGTTCACGGTGAAGATTTAATTTACAAAACCGTTGGCACACTGTCCGGCGGTGAACTCCAAAGAGTACTTTTGGCTTTAGCGTTGGAACCGCTTCCCAACATTCTGATATTGGATGAGCCCCTTTCCGGTGTGGATATTGAAGGTATAGACAGTCTTATGGATATGCTTGATGAAATTCGGAAAGATTATGACCTATCCATTTTAATGACGACCCACGACTTTTCCACATTGTCAAAATACGCAAATCAGGTTGTACTCATTGACCGAACGGTACAGTCAATCGGCAGTGCCGAAGCGGTAATGAACAGCGATGCCTTCAACCGGGTTTTTCACAGAAACGGAGGGGCAAAATAATGCACATTTGGTACGCAATTTGCGACGCTATCCCCTTGGAGATTTTCCACTGGGATTTTATGAAAAATGCGTTTTTGGCAATTTTACTTATGGCGCCCCTTTTCGGGTTGACTTCCACTATGATTGTAACTGGAAA
Source organism: Faecousia sp. (assembly GCA_045659525.1). Lineage (GTDB taxonomy): Bacteria > Bacillota > Clostridia > Oscillospirales > Oscillospiraceae > Faecousia. Next base: position 5,034 of record JAZOXE010000223.1, read on the forward strand.
AATGAGTTTTTTCTCCGATGCATTAGGTCACGCCGCCTTTACCGGCATCGCAATTGGCGCAGTGTGCGGGCTCGCTGACAACACTCTGGCCGCCGTTATTTTTGCGGTTGGATTTGCACTTGCATTCTCTTTTGTGCGCAGTCGTAGTAATCACACCGCTGACACGCTTATCGGTGTATTTTCCAGCACTGCGGTGGCATTGGGCATCTTTATAGCCACTTTCAATGGCGGTAGTTTTACAAAATACAATGCTTTTTTAATTGGCGATATTCTTTCCATCACATCCCATGAATTGGCTATGCTTGCAGTTGTCTTATTGGCTGTTGTGGTATTTTGGGTGCTTTGCAGCAACCGCCTTACCCTTATCGCTATACATCCCCATTTAGCCGCATCCCGTGGCATATCCACAAATGGGCTGCAGTGCATTTTCACAGTTGCAATCTCCCTTACTGTAACCCTGTGCATTTCATGGGTTGGTCTTTTGATTCTTAATTCCCTACTGGTACTGCCTGCAGCAGCATCCAGAAATATCGCAAAGAATCTTCACCAGTATCATCTATTTTCTGTCTTGTTTGCCTTTGTTGCAGGAATTGCCGGTCTTTTCCTTTCCTATTATTTTGGTGCTTCCGCCGGCGCAATCATTTCCTTAATACTCGCAGTACTGTTTATCTTAACGTTTACAATTCGAAAGGTACGTGGATAATGAATACGAATATCACCGCCATTGCCCATATAAAAAGCGACTTCCCTACTAAATTTGGAATTCCCCGGCAAAGCGGTTTGGTGGAGTCCCTCCAATCAACCATTATCTTTGAACCGGAATACCGAAACTGCGACGCCCTTCGGGGAATCGAAGGTTACAGTCATCTCTGGCTCATTTGGCAATTTTCCGAAAACGTTAAAAGCGGTTGGTCTCCAACGGTTCGCCCGCCAAGGCTTGGAGGCAATACCAGAATGGGTGTCTTTGCAACACGTTCCCCCTTCCGTCCCAATGCGTTGGGTCTTTCCTGTGTACGTCTGCTGGGTGTGGAGAAAACCGAAGACTTCGGCGTTGTCATCCACGTTGGCGGTGGTGATTTAATGGATGGTACACCCATTTTCGATATTAAGCCTTACATTCCCTACAGTGACAGTCACCCAAATGCCATTGGCGGATTTACTGACACCGCAAGTGACTTTATGTTGGATGTGAATTTCCCCGACAATTTGCTAAAAATTATTCCTGAAATGAAACGGGATGCGGCCATCGGCGTACTGTCCCATGACCCCCGACCCTCTTATCAGAAAGATTTTAACCGCATTTACGCCATCACATTTGCCGGATTTGATATCCGTTTTACTGTTGATGGACATACATTAACTGTAATTGAAATTGAAAAAATCGGAGGAACTGAATGAAAATTCTAATCTGCAATGTGGGAAGTACTTCCCTGAAATTTCAACTGTTTGATATGGAGCAAAATGAATCCGTTCTTGCAGCAGGCGGTGCAGAGCGCGTAGGCGCTCCTAAAACCCTTTTTTATTACACCTGCAATCAAACGAACCTGCGATATGATGCGGTGTTTCCGACTCATGGAGAGGCTATCAGCGAAATGCTCAGGTGTTTACTCAATGGGTGTGTTACATCTCTGGAAGAAATATCCTGTGTAGGTTTTAAGGTTGTCCACGCCAAGGGTGTTACCGGCGTGCAGTATTTAACCGATGATGTCCTTCAAGCGATGGCTGACTTTAATTCGGTTGCTCCCGCACACAACCCTCCCTACATTGCGGCGATTCGTCAATTCCGGGAACTGATGCCCGAAACACCTTTAATTGGCGCATTTGAAACGGCATTCCACGCAAATATGCCCCCCGAGGCTTACCTCTACCCCATCCCCTTGGAACTTTATGAAAAGCACGCCATTCGCCGATATGGTTTTCACGGTGCCTCTCTTGAATACTTGTCCACCTGGACGGCTGATAAAATGAAACGCAACGACCTGAAACTGGTGTGTTGCCATCTGGGTGGAAGCGGCAGTCTGTGCGCCGTCAAAAACGGAGTGAGCATTGATACCACTATGGGCATGGGCCTGCAGTGCGGTGTATTGCAAAATAATCGCATTGGTGATATGGATCCATATATCATCTTCCATTTGGTAGAAGAATGCGGTATGCAACTTAGTGAAGTGAAGACAATGCTTCAGACAAAAAGCGGTCTCTTAGGTATGTCCGGCGGCGTATCCAACGACCTCCGTGATATTCAGCAAGCAGCGGAAGACGGAAACACCAACTGTGAAAATGCCATCAAGGCATACGCATACGGCATCAAAAAGTACATTGGCGCCTATGTCGCTGCTATGGGTGGCGTTGATGCCATTGTTTTCGGTGGCGGAATTGGCAGAAGAAGCAGTTTGGTACGGAAGATGTGCCTTGATAATCTGGATTTTCTCGGTATATCCCTTGACGGCCAAAAGAACGAAAATCCCATCGGTGGCGACGATATTTCTGCCGAGGGCAGTTCCGTTCGTATTTTTGTTGTTGATACAAACGAAGAAATTATTGTAGCGAGAAAAGCAAAAGCGCTGCTGATGCAATAAAACTATTCTCAAGCAAAAAGAACCCTGTACCGTTGGTACAGGGTTCTTTCATTATTGATTAGCCTTTAAAATACTTCACAGCGGCTTCAAACATACGGATGTCATAATTGCCGGGAACGTTTTTGTAGAGTCCCGGACCGATACGTTCACTGTGGCCCATTTTACCAAACACTCTTCCATCAGGAGAAGTGATGCCCTCAATGGCGTACATAGAATCGTTAGGATTGAAGTGAACATCGGATGTTGCTTCACCCATTAAATCCACATACTGAGTCGCAATTTGACCGTTTTGCGCCAACTCGGCAATAAGTTCCGGGCTTGCTAAAAACCGACCTTCACCGTGGGAAATAGGCACATTCACAATATCCCCCACATTCATCAACTGCAACCAGGGAGATTTATTGGATGCGATTCTTGTACGGACAATCCGGCTTTGGTGCCGTGCAATGGTGTTAAAGGTCAATGTAGGACAGTTTTCATCGGTGTCTATAATCTTACCGTAAGGCACAAGACCTAATTTAATCAGAGCCTGGAAGCCGTTACAGATACCACACATCAAGCCGTCCCGCTTTTCCAGCAACTCTTCTACCCCTTCTTTTACTGCCGCATTACGGAAGAAAG
>JAZOXE010000224.1:0-1106 GCA_045659525.1 Faecousia sp.
ATACCGTTGAGCAGTTAGAGAATATGGTATCTGCTTTGGAGAGCAACAATGATTGATATTCAGGTAAAAAATCTAACAAAGTTTTTTGTGATCGGTGAAAACCTTTTGGAAGATTTGAGTTTTCAAATCCAAGAGGGGGAACGGGTTGCGATTTTAGGCCGCAACGGGTGCGGAAAGACAACGCTGTTTAAGATACTCACCGGGGAAATGGACTATGATAGCGGGGAAGTATACGTTAACCCACACAAGCGAATCGGCCTGATTTCCCAGATTCCCCGATTTCCGGAGGGATATACGGTAGAAGACGTACTGCGTAGCGCGTACCGGGAACTTGTGGCAATGAAAGCCAAAATGGAACAACTGGAAAAACAGATGTCCCATAACGCAGATGCATCGCAACTGGAAAATTACGATGCCTTAAGCGCAGCATTCCAAGCCGGTGGTGGCTATGATATGGACGTGGAAGTGGACAAAGTTTCCAACGGTCTGGGAATCACGTCCCAACAGAGAAAGCAGTTGTTTGACAGCCTTTCCGGTGGGGAAAAGACGCGGGTAAATTTAGCAAGACTTCTTTTGGAAAAAACGGATATTCTACTTTTAGATGAACCCACAAACCATTTGGATTTGCGAAGCGTGGAGTGGTTGGAGGGATATATCAATGCATTCAAAGGCACTGTTTTAGCCATTTCCCACGACCGGTACTTTTTGGACAAAATTGCCCAGCGGGTAATCGAAATCACCGATGGGCACGCGGAGTTTTACTCCGGTAATTATTCTTTCTACATTGAAGAAAAACAGGCGCGTTTTGACCTGCAAATGAAGCAGTATGAGCAGGAGCAGGCAAAACTCAAGCAGTTGGGCTTTACAGTGGAACGGATGAAAGGGTGGGGGATTAACAACCGTACCTTGTACCGACGCGCTATGTCTATCCAACACCGAATGGAGCGAATCCGTAAAACGGAAAAACCAAAAAAAGAAAAAACAATGAAAGCCACATTTGGGGAGAAAGAGTTTTCCGGCGATGTGGTGTTTCAGGTCAAGAATATGCAAAAGAGTTTCGGGGACAGAAAACTGTTTGCCGATGTAAATTTGCGGGTGGAAGGCGG
>JAZOXE010000225.1:0-2038 GCA_045659525.1 Faecousia sp.
GAATGTACCAACAGCATCATTTCTGTGCTATTCGGTGTTGGAAGTGCATAAGCGTACATATCGCCTTGACCGCTCACATAGTCCATATCAATGACAATGGCAACATTTGTAAATCGTTCTCCCTGCCCGGGGGTTACCCACGTACTCGACAGCAAAAGCGAATTATCAAGCGTGAATTCTCCCCATGGCGGGGCTATCAATCTATATTCCGTATAAGGCGCCGCGTTCAAATAATAACCCCTGTCCTCCTGCGGATGTGCGAAAACTTGCAAACCGCCGCTAAAGGTGTAACTTAATTTCGTTAGTTTTGTACAACTGACAGACAATTCCCACCACCCAAATTTTAGCGTTGAAATCGCAATCCCCGTTATGGCTCTCGGGGTTAGGGGGTCTATTGGAATCCAATTGACGCCAGTTATATATTGATACGGGTTAAAAAGTGACTTATAAAGCTCCTCTGATACGTCATCGGGTTCGCCTGTCCAATCCCAATCCCCAAGCAGAATTGACTTAAACGTGTTGAATTGTGCGCTTGTAAACGCATAATAGGAAACGCCGCCAATAGCGGTTGAATCGTTGTTAATAATCCCGACAACGTAAAAACCCGCGCTATAATCACTTTGCCAAGGTGAGTTATTGGAATATGGATTTCCCACCACCTGCGGCCAGTATGAATTTTTGCTTGATTTGTTTCGTGCTTTTGCGGGGTAATAGCCATCTGTTATATACGGGTCAAACGTTTTGGACGCTCGCGCAACATAGCATTGCGCACTGTAAATTCCGCTCTTATTGCTTCCCAGCACATCGACGGCCAAATTTGCTTGCCAAATGTTCGCCCCGATGTATACCCAATCGGTAATAAAATACTGTCGGCCAAAATCGCCAATAATGGCATAATTGCAGGAAAGTAAATCGTCCTCTGTATCACCGACAGATTGTTTAATAACCACTTCAAGCACCGGGGCCAAGATAGAGCAAGGGCCTTTTATGGTACAGGCATAAATATATGTAGTCACCCCGGAAGGGCTTGCTGTGCTGTTTGGCTTTTTCGCGAATTTGCAAAATCTGACGTTTACCATTTTTTCACCCCCAATAAAAAGGGGCAGGGCGCAATTGCCCCGCCCTTTCTGCGCGTGTTTAGTCAAGCACCAAAAGCACAATTTTTTCCGTGTTGTCCATGTACAATTTGTGGTACTCTTTGAGCCAAAAATTCTGATAATCGCCAGCCGCATTATAAGGCGCGGGTTTGATGCTGGAACGCAGAAGAGAATACCCGCCCGCTTCTTCGTCCATCATAATGCCAAACAACCCGGAAATATTTACCGCGCTCCCGTGTACGGTTGCGGCGCCCGCCGCATTGATATACCCCGGAATTACGTTGATTTCGTCGGGGCTGTCGATGGACTGCCAGAAGTTCAGCATTTCGTGATCTGCCATTCTCAAAAATTCGTCGTGGAAAGTCTGCGAAAGAACGTTGGCTTTCATTTGCATCTCTTCGGGAGCATAGATATATAGCCGCTGTTTCTGCACGGGGGTATGCCGCATAATTGTGCGGCCCGTCAACTGCGTTTGGAATTTTGCGCTTCGTTCGGTCATGAGCGAAGAAATGGCGGCAATGCGTCCGAAAACCCACCGCACAAACCCGGGGAAATTGGCCGGGTCGTATACGGTTGTGGCCGTCAAACTCTGCCCCGTGCGGGTGTTGTACTCGGTCAACAGGTGAATAACTCGCCCCGTTTCGTTCAGCGCAGACACAGCGCCCGCCATATTCGCAAGCACAGCGCGGGCAGAATTTTCGCGGCTCTGCTCGAATCTGTCCATGATGTTCTGAACGACCATCGTCCAAAACATAGCAAATTCTGTCGGATTCTGAAACGCAATTTCCAGTTGTTCATCAAAAATGGTATAATGATCTGAAAGGGTATTCATACCATAGAAATTTGTCTGAATCGGTTTAGCCTTTTTGATTTTCTGCATATCAACGGAAGCGCCGTTTCCATAGGGGTCATCGGGGCTTGTTTTCGTCCCGTCATAATGC
>JAZOXE010000226.1:0-2258 GCA_045659525.1 Faecousia sp.
CGCCCTTTCAACCGGCAAAACTGATTTGCAAGTGTTAAGTTGGGATGCCCTTTCCCTGCGCACGATGCCAAAATCTGTTTTACACAAAGCAGCATTTACCCTCCGTTCCGGAAGTGAGTATTCTTTGGATGAACTGATTCAGCAGTTAACTCGGTTAGGATACAGCCGTTGCAGTATGGTGGAAGGGCCCGGACAATTTGCCTTGCGAGGCGGTATTTTAGACATTTTTTCTCCCGGAGAAGAAATGCCGATTCGTGGAGAATTTTTTGGTGATGAACTGGACTCCCTGGGGTATTTTGACATTACCAATCAGCGCCGAACTGAAAACATTGAAAATGCACTGATTTTGCCGGTAGGCGAAACCCAACCGGGACTACACGCCGGCGGCATTGCCGGTTTGTGCGAGGATATTTCCGCCCTTATCGACCGGCAAAATCGGAGAAAAACGCCCAATCAAGGTTTGCTGAAAACCCTCAAAAAAGATTTAGAACTACTGGAAAACGGAGTAAATTCCGCCGCCGCAGACCGTTATATGGCGCTGATCTATGCGCAGTTGACTACAGCTATGGACTATTTCCCGGAAAATGCGTTGATTGTTCTTTGCGACCATAGCGCCATTGCCCGCAGCAGCAAAGCAAAGATGAAAGAAATCGGTCTAATGCTGGATAGTTTGCTGGAATCGGGTTTTGTTGCCGGTGAACTGTGCGACTATGTGTGCCAGTGGGAAGAACTTTGTCACATCTTACAAACGCGGCAGGTCGTTTATTTAGACTCCTTTAGCGGCGCTGCATACCCAGAAAATCTCTCGCCGGATGTTTTACTGCCAATGAGTGCAAAACAACTACCCGGTTACGGCGGTAATATGGACGCGGCCGTTAGTGATTTATCCCACTATCAAAAGATGGATTTCTCTTCACTTGTACTGTGTGGTAGTACACGACGTGCAGAATATTTAAGACAGATGCTTGCGGAAAAAGGTATTCGGTCATCGATTTCCATTCCTTTAACTGTACTTCCCAAAGCTGGGCAGGTATTTCTTACAGATAACACCCTCCCTTACGGTATGGAATATCCCAGCGGGAAATTTGCGATTTTGACAGAAGGGCAACTGATTGCAAAAAGCGAGCCCAAAAAGCGCAAAAAGAAAACCGCAACCAACCGTCAAAAACTTAATTCCTTTACAGACTTATCTCCTGGAGATTTGGTTGTACACGAAAACTACGGCATCGGCCGATTTGTTTCCATGGAGCAAATTCGTGTCGATGGCGTAGTGAAAGATTATGTAAAAATTGCATATCAGGGAACGGACACCTTGTTTGTGCCTGCAACACAGTTAGATTTGGTCAGCAAGTATATTGGTGGCGGCGGTGAAGATGGAAACGTGCGACTGAATAAAATCGGCACAGACACGTGGCAAAAAACCAAAACCCGAGCAAGGTCCGCCGCAAAGGACATGGCCAAGGATTTGATTGCCTTATATGCCGCAAGAAAACGGCAAGAGGGTTTCCCCTTTGCCGCTGACTCTCCTTGGCAGAAAGAATTCGAAGACAACTTCCCATACCCGGAAACGGAAGACCAACTGCGTTGCATCCGGGAAATCAAAGATGATATGGAATCCCCCACTCCTATGGACAGATTGCTGTGCGGTGATGTGGGATTCGGAAAAACGGAAGTTGCCCTGCGCGCCATTATGAAAGCAGTCATGGACGGCAAGCAGGCCGCCATTTTGGTGCCCACAACCGTTCTTGCCCAGCAGCATTACCAGACGGCTTTGGCAAGATTTCGGGGCTTCCCGGTTAATATTGATATGATTAGCCGTTTCCGTACCCCTACTCATCAGAAAAGGACATTGCAAAATCTTCGTGCCGGACAGGTGGATTTAATTATCGGGACTCACAAACTCCTGCAGAAAACCGTAGAATTTAAGGATTTAGGACTTCTCATTGTGGATGAAGAACAACGTTTTGGTGTCAGTCATAAAGAACGGCTGAAAGAACTATCCAAAGGCGTTGATGTTCTAACACTTTCCGCTACCCCAATCCCCCGCACCCTGAATATGGCACTTTCCGGCATCCGAGATATGTCAACACTGGAAGAACCCCCGGCAGACCGCTATCCGGTACAAACTTTCGTAATAGAGCACAGCAACGCATTAGTAGATGATGCCATTCGCCGGGAAATAGCCCGAGGCGGTCAGGTATATTACCTGCATAATCGTGTGGAATCCATCGAACAGTGCGCCTCTGCCCTTTTGCGGA
>JAZOXE010000227.1:0-2952 GCA_045659525.1 Faecousia sp.
CCCGCTCCCCTTTCCGACCCAATGCTTTAGGTCTTTCCAGTGTGCGTCTTTTAGGTGTTGAAAAAACCGAAGAATACGGAACTGTGCTTCATGTGGCAGGCGCGGATTTAATGGACGGAACACCAATATTCGATATTAAACCCTATATTCCTTATGGGGATTCTCATCCGGATGCCAAAGGCGGTTTTACCGATTCTGCTGGAAATTTCCTTTTAGAGGTTGCTTTTCCGCAGGAACTCTTAGAAAAAGTTCCGCAGAACAAGCGAAAAGCGCTGATAGGCGTATTGTCCCATGACCCCCGACCTTCTTATCAGCAAGATAGCAACAGAATATATGGTGTAACTTTTGCAGATCAAAACATTCGTTTCTCTGTAAACAACAACAAATTAATAGTTATAGATGTGGAGGAATTACTATGATCACAACGAAATGGCTTCGTTTTCCCGGTGGAAAAAGGAAAGCGCTTACTTTCAGTTATGACGACGCTGTTATCGAAGATAAACGACTTGTAGAGATCTTCCGTAAGAACGGTTTAAAAGCAACATTTAACCTAAACTCCGGGTTACTGGGAAAACAACCGCATAGGTTAACCAAGGACGAGGCTATCGCAACTTATACTGACGATGTTTGTGAGGTCGCCTGCCATGGCCTTACTCACGCAACAGCAACCTATTGCGACGCAGCCGCTCTTTGTACAGAGGTTATTGAAGATAGAAAAAACCTTGAAGATCTGTTTGGCAAGCGAATCAACGGAATGGCTTATGCCAATGGCATTTATCCCGATTACTTTGTTGACATCTGCCGTAGTGCGGGAATTTATTATTCCAGAACCGTAACAAGCACCCACTCTTTTGATCTACCTGAAGATTGGCTGCGCTTAAACCCTACTTGTCATCATGACGACCCTGAATTATTTAACTTAGCCGATAAGTTTTTTGCTTATCGCAGAAGTTGGGCACCGGTCTTATTCTATGTTTGGGGTCATAGTTATGAGTTCAGAGATAAAAATAACTGGGAGCGCATCGAAGAATTCGCCGAAAAGATGAGTGGCCACGATGATGTTTGGTATGCTACCAATATGGAGATATATCTTGCTTGGCGCGATTTTAACCGTCTGGAATGCTCTGCAGACGGTCATCGTATATATAACCCCAACCCCAGAAGCGTTTGGTTTGAAATTGCCACCGGTATCTATGAGGTAAAACCATTTTCCGAAATCATTGTATAAAAGGCATCCGCCCGTTCTGTGAACGGGCGGATTTAATATTATAGGCATTCCTCAAAATGAAGTTTGACACCATTTTTACGGAGTTTTTCTTGCAGATGCGTAATATCTACTTCGGAGAAATTCTTATTCATTGCCGCTGCTGTACCAACAGCCTCACCGGAAACAGCGCACACCGGAATCACCCGGGTCACATCCCACATTTCATCCGTTGCTGATATGCACCGACCTGCAACAGCAAGATTCTTGATTTTTTTGCCATACAGGGCTGAATATGGAAGTTCATATACAGGACCGGAAATGCGCCAATCGGAAAACAATCCAACAGAATCGTCAAACCGCTGACGGTCAATACAATCCAATGTGGTCACGCCACACAGTCTCCGGGTCATACGCAACTGGGGGATCGTTGCGATACTGCCGAGCATATGGTCTTCCGTTAATTCCCCTCTGTCAAGAAAATGATTCAGCGTTGTCTGGTGCGATAACTGCATCATTTTGCTGATCTCATCTGCTTCAACACCTGCATACTTATGGTTTTGGGTGATTCGCATTTCATCGGTGGAGTCGCCTTCCGGAACGTCCAACACGCCCACCGGGAACAAATGCATTCCCGCTTTATCCGAATAGTAATACCAACCAGCTAATCCATTGCCGGGAGCATACAAAGCAGTTTCCTCCCCTGCAAATTGGCAAACATCCGCATCGCCGGAACAGTCGATCACATTTCCTGCCGCAATCGCGCTTCTTCCGCTTTTATTCTCGATGATCAGGTGGGTAATGATTTGATCAAAAACTGCAGTTTCGCAAACCGTTGTGCCGTAAAGAATTTCAACGCCATTCTCGATCAACAACTGCTCCATTAAAATAGCGCATAATGAGGCATTATATCGCACCTTATATCTGCCTGCACACTTTTCTTCCATGCTGCCGCCTTCGATCCAGGCTTTACCGTAGATCAGTTCGCTGCCGTGGCTGATGGATAATTTTAACAGTTCTTCTGCAATGCCGAAACTAACTTGATGTCCTCTACCGTCACACAGAGGCAAATAGATGGTGATCAAACCTGCCGTGCCCAAACCGCCAAGCATATACATTTTTTCACAAAGAAGTACCTTATTTCCGCCACGAGCTGCCGCCAATGCAGCGGAGACACCGGCAAAGCCGCCACCAACTACGACAGTATCATATTTCCCCGTAACCGGAATTTCCCTTGCTTGTTCCTTTAGTGTATGCATAAATGCCTCCGCATAGTGTATTTACTCTATTTTATCGCACAATTTACATATTTTCAACATAAAAAACCGACGCAGATTGCGTCGGTTTTTTAATGCAGTGATTATTTAAAATACTTTACAGCGGCTTCGAACATACGAATGTCATAGTTGCCGGGGACGTTCTTATAAAGGCCTGCGCCGACACGCTCGCTGTGACCCATCTTACCGAATACTCTGCCATCGGGAGATGTAATGCCCTCAATTGCAAACAGAGAACCGTTGGGGTTAAATGCGGCATCCATAGTAGGCTCACCATTCAGATCCACATACTGGGTAGCGATCTGACCGTTAGCTGCCAACTGAAGGGCCAATTCCTCAGAAGCGAAGAAACGTCCTTCGCCGTGAGAAATAGGAACATTCACAATATCGCCCACATTCATAAGGCTCAGCCAAGGAGACTTATTGGATGCGATCCGGGTGCGAACGATTCTGGACTGGTGGCGGGCAATG
>JAZOXE010000228.1:0-8553 GCA_045659525.1 Faecousia sp.
TTGGAGACCCGGAAAAATTCATGATCCACACCATATAAAGCCGCCGCGCCAAGCTGATCGATGGTAGCAACCGCCAAACGGGACTGACAGAACTTCAGAATTGCTTGCTGTAGTTCCTTATTTTTCGTAATAACACAGCCGATACGGGCGCCACAACTGGAGAAACGCTTGGATACAGAGTCAATGATTACCAAATTGTCATCGATATCCTTAAAGCGCCCCATAGTCGGAACTCCGAACTTATCGTCATAGCAGAATTCCCGGTAAACTTCATCGGAAATTAAATACAAATCGTGCTCCCGGGCAATATCGGCAATCATTCGCATTTCTTCTTCTGAAAGAACCACACCGGTGGGATTGCCGGGGTTGGTAACCATAATTGCACGGGTGTTGGGGGTAATCAACTTTTCAATTTTCCGTCTATCCGCGTAGTGATACCCTTCTTCGGGACCGGTGTGCAGGGCGCGGATTACACCGCCGGCGGCGTGGACAAAGGTCGTGTAGTTCGGATAATAGGGTTCCGGGATAATCACTTCCGTATAAGGGTCCAAAATGCTCAAGCAAGTAAGTAAGAGTGCTTCGCTTCCACCACTTGTAATCAAAATATCATCGGTGTCCAGCGACACACCTAATTCTTTATAGTAATTCTGAATTGCCTCAATCAAAACCGGCATACCGGGCGACGCGGCATATTCCAGTGTTTTCTGATCAAAATTTTCGATTGCCTTATAAAACTCAACCGGTGTGGCCAAGTCCGGCTGACCGATATTCAAATGATAAATCTTTTTCCCTGCCTTCTTCGCTTTTACAGCAAGAGGATGGAATTTTCTCATTGGTGACGGTTCGCAACGGTTTGCATTGATTGATATTTTCATAAGTACCTCCAACGGCGAATTCGCCTTTCTTTTCTCGGTAATTTTTCACTAATTTAGTAAGTTCCGGACACAAAAGTCCAAGGGCAATTAAATTGGGAATTGCCATCAAGCCATTTACGGTTTCAGACAAAAGCCAAACCGTTGATGTATTCAATATTGCGCCAAATAAAACGGCGACTGACTGCATAACAATAAAGGGTTTCCACACGCCCTCGCCAAAAAGAAATTGCGCGCAACGGATTCCGTATAACCCCCAGCCTAAAACCGTAGCAATGGCAAACAAACACAAAGAAACAGCAATCACTGCGCTAACCCAATTACCGTAAACGTCAGTAAATGCTTGAACTGTAAAGGTAACAGACACGTCCTCACCATAGGGAATTGGCACACCACTGCACAGTATAACCAGCGCCGTTAATGTGCATATCACAATGGTATCGATAAAGACCTCGATAATTCCCATTAGCCCTTGCTGAACCGGATGTGCTACATTTGCCCCTCCATGGGCGATAGATGCCGTACCCATACCTGCCTCGTTTGTAAAAACGCCCCGGGATGCGCCTACCCGAACGGCAACAAAGGCAGAGCCTAAAACACCGCCGGTCACCGCTTTGGGATGAAAAGCGCCGGTTAAAATTGAGGATATGGCATGGGGTATTTCTTCATTTTTAATAATCAGAACGCCAACGCACAAAAGAATATAGGCTACAGACGCAAACGGTATCAGCATTTCCGCTACCGCTCCGATTCTTTTAGCGCCGCCAAATAAAATTATGCCAATGAAAGCAGCAAGGCCCGCACCCATAATCAAGTTTCCAAGATTTGTCTGCGATATTCCAAAACCACTTAAGAAACTGTTCACACCGCCAATGACCGCATTTATCTGGGTTGCATTTCCAACACCAAAGGCGGCAACAACCCCAAAGAAACAATAGACAACCGCAAGCGGACGCATTCTCAAGCCCAACCCATTTGTTATCATATACATTGGTCCGCCGGCATACTCTCCGTTACTTAATCGAACGCGGTAATGCACTGCAAGGGTAGCCTCAGCAAATTTTGTTGCCATACCCAAAACGCCACAAATCCACATCCAAAAAACAGAACCGGGACCGCCTAAAATAATGGCGCCGGCTACTCCCACCAAATTGCCCGTCCCCACCGTAGCCGCCAAAGCGGTACAAAGCGCTCGATATGGAGAAACGCCTTCCTGGGGGTTGTCGCTTTTTCTAAATGCGATAAAAAACTTTTTAATAGCACTGGGAAACAGTAAAAACTGTGGAAAACCGGCACGCACCGTAATGTATAATCCCACACTCAAGATTAACAGCAGTGCGGGAACGCCCCATACAAAGTGATTTACCGCTTCCAAACACTTACCCATGTTACCTCCTTAAGATACCATTAAAATTGCCTAAAATCAAGCAATTTTGTAAAAAACTACATTTACAACAAATATAGAAAAAAACAAAGGACTGTCTTTGGCAAAATCATTTCCAAAACAGTCCTTTGTATTATTCCCAGGTTGCCCAAACTTCGGGGCAAAATCCCACAGTCACCTGTTTTCCGTTGCGGACAATCGGTGTTTTCATCAGCGCAGGATTATCAAAAACCTTGTCTTCTTTTTGTGTTGTGACGTCCATGTATCGCAGTAGCGTAATATCATCGGACTTACTATCCCAGTTAATCAGATTATCTATGCCTCCCACGCCACGCAAAACCGCATCAAACTCCTTGCCGGAAAGTCCGTAACGCAACAAGTCCACAAACTGGTACTTTATTCGGCGCTCCTTAAAATAGCGCTCTGCTTTTTTCGTGTCGAAGCATTTATTTTTACCGAAAATCTGTATATTCAATAGCTAACCTCCATTAAACACAATCCGCAAGCCGGAATTAATGCGCCGGCATCTTCTCTTTTTCCACCAAACAGTTGGGGAAGACTTTCTATGCTTCTGTCTCCCCTACCAACTTCAAGTAATGTACTAACCAAAATCCGTACCATATGATGCAAAAACCCGTTTCCAGTCACTGTAAACCGGATCTCTTCACCCACATTTTCGATAACAATATCACGAATATAGCGAACTGTGGACTTTTTCATGTTCCGGTTCCCGCAGAAAGCCGAAAAGTCATGTTCTCCCAAAAATACCGTAGCGGCTTTTCTCATTGCTTCTATATTCAATTCTCGGCTATCAAAATAAACATATTTTCTGTCAAATACGCAAGGACTCTCACTGTTCCATAAACGGTAGCAATAGGTCTTGGTTTTCGCATTGAGCCTTGCATGAAACCGAGGCGACACATCCCTACAAGAATATATGCCGATATCTTCCGGAAGATACATCCGCAATTTTTCTAATATCTGCCCGCAGGAAAGGTCTGAATTGGTATGAAAATTTGCAACCTGCCCCAATGCGTGCGTGCCAGCATCTGTCCGGCCGCTACCCACAATTTCAATATCTTCCCCAAGAATACGACTTAAGGTCTTTTCCAGTTTCCCTTGAATTGTGTTTTCTGTGGTAACAAGTCTTTGCCAACCTTTATATCGCGTGCCGTCATAGCATAAATCAAGCCGCAGATTCCTCATAATTTCTGATTTCCTCTCTTGCCTCCTGCTGTGTATCCGCAGAAAACAGGAATTTCCCGGTGTAATCATACACCTGAACGTGGTCATTAATGTGGATAATACGATACATTTTCGTCACCCTTTCGTTTTTTGTGACTTCATTGTATCGTAATATCCGTGTAATAAACCGGACTATTTGATCACTTCGTATCCGGCATCCACAATGGCTTTTTCTGCCGCCGCAACAACGAAATCACCGGTAACGGTTACTTGTTTCTTCTCCAAATCCACAACGGCATCGGTAACACCGGGAATTGCTTTACAAACAGATTCAACTCTACCCTTACAGTGGACACACATCATACCTTCTACCCCAATTACGGTTGTCATTGTTTTCTTCTCCTCTACCTTAATTTTCCCATCGTGATTTCGAAAGAAACGAAGTCGCAATGCGTTAGTTACAACAAAGAGAGAACTTAAACTCATTGCCGCCGCACCTATCATGGGACTCAACAAAATTCCAAATGCGGGATACAACACCCCTGCAGCAACCGGAATTCCCAAACAGTTGTAAAAAAACGCCCAGAAGAGATTCTGACGAATATTACGAATGGTGGCCTTACTTAAGGAAATGGCATTGACAACGCCTTTTAGCGAGTTGTTCATCAGCACCACACCGGCAGAATCCATAGCGATATCCGTACCGCCACCGATTGCCATACCTACATCTGCGCAAACAAGGGCCGGGGCATCGTTAATGCCGTCACCCACCATTAGCACGTTTTTCCCTTCTTGTTTAAGACCTTGCACGACGCCGGCCTTATCTCCCGGTAGAACGCCGGCAATCACTTGAGAAATGCCTGCCTTTTCACCGACTGCCTGGGCTGTTACCTCATTATCACCGGTAAGCATAATCACATCAAGCCCAAAGTCCTCTGCCGATTTTACGGCAACAACAGAATCCTCTTTCAGTATGTCAGCCGCCACTATCATACCCAAATAAGTTCCGTCTTCCGATGCAAAAAACAGTGGTGTTTTTCCCTGCTGGGCATACTGGCTTTTCTCCGGTATGATTACCCCAATGCTTTCCATAAGTCTGCGGTTTCCGCCGTAATACCCGGTGTTTCTGATTTTCCCGTAAACTCCTTGGCCCGGAATAGTCCTAAAATCCGAAACCTGCAGTAGTTCAATATCTTCGCAATACTTACAAATTGCTTTTCCAAAGGGATGTTCAGACGGTTTTTCCAAGGATGCCGCAATTTGCAATAAGTCTTTTTCAGGAATATCCGCAGCCACCACATCTGTGACAGCGGGTTTTCCCACTGTTAATGTACCGGTTTTATCCAATACAACGGTGTCGACTTTATGAAGATTCTCCAACGTTTGGGCATTCTTAAATAGAATCCCCATTTTCGCTCCGGAACCGGTACCAACCATAATTGCAACCGGCGTTGCCAGCCCCAAGGCGCAGGGGCAGGAAATCACCAAAACAGAAATTCCGCAGTTAAGTGCAAATTCAAGACCTGCGCCGGAAATCATCCACACTGCAAATGTAATTGCCGCAATGCACATAACCACCGGCACAAAAACCCCTGCAATCTTATCTGCAAGGCGGGCAATCGGCGCTTTAGAGCCGCCGGCCTCTTCCACAAGGGATATGATTTGTGACAAAGTGGTATCTTCGCCTAATTTATCCGTCCGCACTTCCAAGTATCCCTCTGTGCAAACAGTACCTGCAGACACTGTGTCACCAACAAGTTTCTCTGCCGGTACACTCTCACCGGTGAGAGCGCTTTCATCAACGCTGGCGCTTCCCGATAAAATTGTGCCATCAACAGAAACACCTTCACCGGAACGAATAATAACCGTTTGTCCTATCATAACCTGCTCTACCGGTATCTGAACCTCAACACCGTCTCGCAGTACCGTAGCAGTTCTCGGTCGCAAATCCATCAATTCCCGCAATGCATCTCCGGTCTTTCCTTTTGCTCTTTGCTCTAAAAATTTACCGACTGTAATCAGCGTAACAATCATAGCGGCAGATTCAAAGTAAAGGTTACTGCTATACTTTTCTACCGTTTCAAAATTGCCGTGACCGATTGCATAGGCAATCGTAAACATCGCTGCAATGCCGTAAACAAGGGCCGCTCCAGAACCTACGGCAATCAAAGAGTCCATATTGGGAGATTTATGCCATAGTGCCTTAAATCCATTGACATAATAAGCGCGATTCAGGAAAATGACCGGCATTGTCAGCATAAACTGCAGCAGCACAGCAACAGTGGCATTTTCAACGCCGTGATACCAATTTGGAATTGGCAAGCCAATCATATGCCCCATAGTAAAATACATAAGCACGACAAGAATTGATACTGAACATATAATTCTGAACTTAAGTTCCGTCAAGTGGCTATCTTTCGGAGAATTCCTTGTTTCTCCCGGCAACGCAATACCGTATCCCGCCTGCCTAACTGCCGCATAAACTGCCGGCAAAACTTCCTGGGTTTCCATTTCCACCGTCAACTGATTTACCAGCAAATTCACTTCTGCGTGCCGAACACCAGGCACCTGATTTACTGATTTTTCTACCCTTGCCGCACAAGCAGCGCAAGTCATTCCGGTTACTAAAATTTTCGTATTCATTACAATGCTCCCATAATTGACTTAATACGATTCATATGCTATTATTTTAACATATCCTAATGAAAAAACAAGCAAAAATACCCTTGAAAGGAAATTTAGAATGAAAATAAAGATATTATCTGACAGTACTTGTGATCTTTCCCAAGATATTTTAGAGAAATACGATATTACGCTCATTCCTTTGTCTGTTATTAAAGATGGCGTCCCCTATCGGGACGGTGTGGATATTACACCTGCGGATATTTTTGCTCACGTTGCAGCCGGCGGTGACCTTTGCTCTACTGCCGCTATTAATGCCGCTGAATACGAAGAATGTTTTCAGCAGTATGTGGATAATTACGACGGTGTTATCCATATTAACATCAGTTCAAACTTCTCTTCCTGTCACCAAAACGCCTGCATCGCCGCATCGGAATTTTCAAACGTGGTGGCTATCGACTCCCGTAATTTATCCACCGGGCAGGGACTTGTTGTTTTGGAAGCCTGCAGACTGGCGCAATGTTGCGACACTTTGGAAGAAATAAAAGAGAAATTGGATGCATTCACTTCCAAAGTGGAGGCCAGTTTCCTTGTTGACAAATTAGACTACCTTGTAAAAGGCGGTCGTTGCTCCGCCGCTGCTGCATTGGGTGCGAATCTGCTGAATCTGAAACCCTGCATTGAGGTTAAAGATGGCAAAATGACCGTGGTTAAGAAATACCGCGGACCTTATGCCAAATGTCTTGCCAGTTATGTAAAAGAGCGACTTGCAAACCGCGACGACTTAGACCGAACAACATTATTTGTCACAAACACACCGATTGCGGATGATTGCTATCAAGCGGTAAAAGCGGCGGTTGATGAATTTGCTGACTTTGAAACCGTTTACTGGACGGTTGCAGGAAGCACTGTTTCCTGCCACTGCGGTCCCGGAACACTGGGCGTTTTATTTGTTAGAAAATAACCTCTTTGCCGCCGATTTTTCGGCGGCAAAGTGCGCGATAGGAGTTAGAGGTTATAAAAATGGACTATAATACTCTCCTTGATTTAGTTACAGAATTGGGCTACTCTTTGGCAATGTCCGGCGCCGAAACTTACCGCGTGGAAGAAAGCGTCACACGGATTATGGATGCTTACGGAATCTCCGCAGAGGCTTTTGCCATTCCCAACTGTTTAACTGTCAGTTTGAAAACCGAAGACGGAAAAACCATATCCGGCATCCGTAGAATCGGCCAGCACGGAAACGACTTGGACCGTGTGGAAAAACTCACCAACTTAAGCCGTAAAATCTGCGCAGAGCGCCCGGAACCCACCGTTGCAAAAGAATGGTTAGAGCAGACAAAACGCGCTTCTATTCGTTTTAAATTTCCCATCTTACTTTTGGGCCATTTCTTGGGTGCAAGCGGTTTTTGTCTTTTCTTTGGCGGCTCTGTTACAGACTGTATCTGTTCCGGAATTTGCGGTTTAATCATTTGTCTTTCCACCTATTTTATGGACAAATATAACGTAAATGTATTCTTTAAGTCCACCATTGTTGCCTTTTTAATGTCCTTTTTGGCTTATGTATTGAATGCCTTGTGGCTTCCCGGCAGTGCAGACAGTATCATCATCGGCGCCCTTATGATATTAGTGCCCGGACTTTTGTTTACAAACGCAATGCGCGACATCATTTACGGCGATACCAACTCCGGCATTCACCGCATCGTTCAGGTTCTTCTGTGCGCCGTTGCGATTGCACTGGGTACCGGTATTGCATGGAATCTTTCCAATGCCATTTTGACTTTGCCCATATCTACCCAATCCATCTCCCACGGCTGGCAAATCGAGTTGTTAGCCTCTCTGATTGGCTGTATCGGTTTTTCCTTTCTCTTTAATATTCACGGCCCGGGAATATTATTGTGCGCTTTTGGCGGCGTTCTGGCGTGGGGGTCGTATTGCCTATGCGCTTTCTTGGGTGGAAATATTATTCTGTCCAACTTCGTTGCCGCTGTGGTTGCCGCCGCCTATTCGGAAATTATGGCAAGAACCCGAAAATATCCGGCAATTTCCTATCTTGTTGTTTCAATTTTCCCTTTACTGCCCGGCGCTGGCATATACTACACAACCTACCATTTTGTTCAGGGAAATATGAATCAGTTCACCTCTGTCGGTTCTACCACAGTAGCAACTGCGGGTACCATTGCCGTGGGCATTTTATTTGTTTCCACTGTTGTACGTCTTTGGAATGGAATTCGAGTGCAAAAGCAGTCAAAATGATTTATACCCCTCTTTCAATTCGAAAGAGGGGTATTTATTTCCGCATATATGATTTGGCAATATGCCTTCGCATAATTGCCGAGGCTGCAAATTAATGATTCATTTACACCTAAATTGTTAATTTTTTCTTTATGGGTAATTCCCCCTATATAGATATCCGCATTGGTATCATGCGTTTTGTAGTATAACACCAAACCCTTCATTTCTTTGCCACTTTCGTTCTTTACGTTCACC
>JAZOXE010000229.1:0-10998 GCA_045659525.1 Faecousia sp.
ATATCCGTTGCCGTATAACCTTCCGGATGTCCTGCGTGCAAACCAACGCCGGAGGGATACGGGAACATATCCAACACATAATATTTTGGTTTTGAGAAATCCCACACGTCCGTATGGAACGTCTTATTCTCCTGCCAGTATTTTTGCCATTTCTTTTCTACCAATGAATGTTCATACTGCATGGTGAAACCCTCTCTTACTCATTCACAATAATATCTGCAATGTCAATTTTTTCAGCATCTGCCCACAGCCGTTCCAGACTGTAAAATTCCCGGGCTTCCTGTGTAAATACGTGCACCACGATTGAGCCGTAGTCTAAAAGTTCCCAAGTATTACCCCGGTGTCCTTCCCGTCCCAAAAGGGGCTCTCCCAATCTGTCCAACGTTTCCTCTGCATAATCGCACAATGTTTTAACGTGGGTGTTGGAGGTGCCGGTACAAATCAAAAAATAATCTGCAAGAGAACTGACCCGGTCAATTTTAAGCAACTGGATATCCATACCTTTTTTACTGTCCAACGCCCGGGTGACCTCATAGGCAACTTCTTTTGCTGTTAACATATCTTGTCTTCCTTTCTATACAAATACGCCATCGCCGCTTGGGAATTGGGTGTAATGGTTCTCCCCTGTTGCTCAAGCATACGAATTGTCATTTCCAGTCCTTGCCAAAACGCCTGATGTAAATCCCGATAGGCCAATTCCCGCAAGGATGCAACTCCGGGAAAATCCCGGTTTGGTTCCATATAATCTGCTACATAAATAATTTTTTGTAAAACCGTCATATCTGCCGCCCCGGTTGTATGGGTACGGATTGCCGATGCAATCGCATCATTTTCTCCAAAAATCTCTTTGGCTACAACACTGCCGGTTAAAGCATGGATGGTTTTTTCGTTTTCCAATGAAACTTCTTCTTGGCAAACATGAAAGCGTCTGCAAATTTCCCGCTGAAAGGGTTCCGCCAGTGCTTTTGTAATGTCATGCAGCAACGCCGCCCGGGCCGCATTTTCCACATTCTCGCCGTTTTTTGCTGCCAATTCAACCGCAGTATCCCGGCAGCCCAAAACATGCTTTACACGGTTTGGGTTCAGAAGTTTTATAACTTCCTTTTCCAGTTGTTTCTGAGTTAATTTTTTATAGATTGTGTTACTTCCATATAAATTATGGGCAGTAATGTACGAATAAACACACTGGGGAAGATAGGAACTGCCACAATCGAACGATAACATTCTGCGCATATCCGATGACGAAATCATAATCACCGGATTTTTTACCAAATAAACCGTCGCTCCCAATCTTTCCAGTTCTTCTTTTTTTTGGAATATCTCACTTTCTTCGTTTTTTTCTCCCCGGTACAATACGCCAATGGATACTTTACGCATAATCACATCCGGTTGCCGCCACGATAAGAATGACAGAAACATATCCGTACCCATAATCAGCACAAGTTCCGAATCCGGATATTCTTCCTTCAGTTTTGAAACCGTATCCACTGTATAACTGGTGCCACCGCGATTTAATTCCATATCGGAAACACATATACCGGGGCAGTCAGAAAATGCCAGATTCAGCATCTCCAGTCTTTGGGCATCTGTCGCAGAATTGGGAGGGAGCATTTTGTGAGGAGATTCGCAAGTCGGTATAATAAACAGTTTAGAAAGGTTCAAGGCTTTAAGCGCGCTTTTGGCTCCTTCCATATGTCCAATGTGCGGCGGATTATATGCCCCGCCATAGATACCGATTCGCTCCATACTTCTCACCCCAAACTACTTTTCTTCATTTCGAAGTTGCCGTTCCCTATCCCGTTCAATTGCTTTATCGATTGCCATTTGCCGGAAATACTCGTTGCGCTGTTCCCGTACTTTCCTTGCCGCCTGCCGTCTTGCTTGCGCGCCCTTTCGCACAGGGTTTTTCTTTCCGCTGGGGATTTCTTTTCTCTTTGCCCGTCCGGATTGGTTTCTCTCCTGTTGCACTTTATCGCTAAACCGGTAAATGATGAATTTTGTACCGATTACACCGATGCCCTCTGCGCCGGTACTTTGGCAAATTTCATCACAAACTTCCCGGGGCGTCATCATAGCGCCTTCCAATACTTTTCCTTTTACCAATTCCCGGGCGGTCAGCAATGTATCCGCTTCCGCGAGAACCGCATCCGTCACGCCGCCCTTACCTACCATTAAGGTCGTATCAATGGTATTCGCTTGCGCCCGCAGTTCTGCCCGTTCTTTACTTGTCAGCATAACCTGCCTCCTTGAGTTTATCGTAGAAAATACGCAATGCATTTGCCCGGTGAGATACTTGATTCTTTTCTTCCGGTGTCACTTCCGCCAAACTCTTTCCAAAGGGCGGATAATAGAAAATCGGATCGTATCCAAAACCGCCGTTGCCTGCCGGTGCCCGAAGAAGTTCACCGTGAACTTCACCTCTCGCCTGAATCACATTTCCATCCGGGGTGATCATTGTGATGACACAAACGAATTGGGCTTGCCGCTGGCCGTCCGGCACGTCTTCCGTATTTTTAAGAAGCAACTGGAGTCTTCCAAAATCGTCAAGGGATTCGTCAAATCCATATCTTGCGGAATAAATGCCCGGCTCACCGTTTAAGGCATCTACGGCGATTCCGGAGTCATCTGCCAGTGCCGGAAGCCCGGTTGCTTCCATAACCGCTTTTGCCTTAATTAAGGAGTTCTCTTCAAAGGTTGCTCCGTTCTCCTCAACGTCGATATCTACGCCCAACTCGGTCTGCAACACCAACTCCATATCAAATTTTTCCGTAATTTTACTGATTTCCACCAATTTGTGGGGATTTTTACTGGCTAATACAACTTTCATATTTTACTCCTGAAATAGTGCTTCCACAAAGTCTCTCGGGATAAACGGCATTAAATCTTCTGCCTGTTCCCCTACACCAACAAATTTCACCGGAATCTGCAGATTATCCGCAATGGCAATTACGATGCCGCCTTTTGCAGTACCATCAAGTTTTGTCAGTGCGATAGATGTCACGCCGGCAATCTCGCTGAATTGCTTTGCTTGAATTAAACCGTTTTGACCGGTTGTGCCATCCAGCACCAACAGCACCTCTTTCGATGCGTTGGGCAATTCCCGGTTTACGATTCTGCTGATTTTATTCAGTTCGTTCATAAGGTTCTGCTTGTTGTGCAGACGTCCCGCCGTATCAATAAGAATGACATCGACTTTCTTTGCTTTTGCCGATTGAATCCCATCATAGACAACGGATGCCGGATCAGCGCCTTCACTCTGCCGAACCAAACTGCAGTCTGTCCGATTGGCCCAAATTTCCAGTTGGTCAGCCGCCGCCGCGCGGAACGTATCTCCCGCTACCAGCAGAACGTTCTTGCCTTGTTTTTTCAGTTGGTTGGCAATTTTACCAATGGTTGTGGTTTTTCCTACGCCATTGACACCGATTACTAAAACAACACAGGGCGATGTATCCAACTTCAATTCGCTGTCGCCAACATTAAGCATCTCCACCAAAATGTCCTTTAACGCTTCCTTGGCTTGTTCCGTTTCCTTGATTTTTTGTTCCTTGACCGCCTTCTTAAGCGCCGCAACGGCTTTTCCTGCCGTTTCTACCCCTAAATCGGCCAGCACAAGACATTCTTCCAATTCCTCATAGAAATCATCATCAATTTCGGAAAATCCGCTAAAGACGCTACCAACTGTGGATGCCAGCGCGCTACGGGTTTTGGAAAGTCCGGATTTAATTTTTTCAAAAAATCCCATAATTGCTCCTTTTACTCAGTGATACCCAAATACTCCTCCATTTGGTTCAGGTCCAACCGAATCAATTTGGAAACACCCTGTTCCTGCATGGTAACACCGTAAAGCACGTCAGATGCTTCCATCGTGCCTCGACGGTGGGTAATAACAATAAACTGGGTTTTCTCACTCAAGTTACGCAGGTAGGAAGAGAAACGCTCCACATTTCTGTCATCCAACGCCGCATCAATTTCGTCCAGCATGCAGAAGGGTGTGGGACGTACTTTCAGAATCGCAAAATACAGCGCAATGGCAACAAAGGCCTTTTCACCGCCGGAGAGCAGTGTAATGGTCTTGAGTTGCTTTCCGGGAGGCTGTACCCGGATTTCAATTCCGCAGTTAAGCGGTTCTTCCGGATCTTCCAAAATCAGTTGGCCTTTACCTCCGCCGAACATTTCTTCAGATACCTGGCCAAAGTACTGGTTGATTTTCCCAAACTCTTCCACGAAAATGGTTGTCATTTCCTGGGTAATATTGCGGATAATACTCTCCAGTTCCCGCTTGGACGTCAGCACATCATCACGCTGGCCGGTGAGGTAAGTATACCGCTCATTCACCCGGGCGTACTCTTCAATCGCGCCTAAATTGGGCGTTCCCAGTCCTGCTATCTTCCGTTTCAGTTCTGCAATCCGACGGTTGCCTGCCGCAACGGATTCAATTTCTCCACGCTTATCCTGCGCCGTGCTGGGCGTCAGCCCGTAAGAATCCCACAATTTATCAATGGTTGTCCGCTCTTCAATGGCCGTGGTCTCCCGCTTGCTTTCCAACAATGCGCAAGCACGTTCCATATTTTGTATGGACTTATTCTTATCCTGAATAACGCCTTCATTCCGAGATTTCTGCGCCTCGGTTTGGGCATAACCGGCAAGGGCTTCATTCATTTCCTGCCGCGCCTTTGCAATCTCTTCGGCATTTTCAGCCTGACGGTTTTTCTGGTGGGCAATTTCATTCTGAAGCCGGGTAATCTCACCGCGGATTGCATCGTTGTCTCTTTCCTTTTTATCCCGGTCGCCTTCTGCCGCGCTTTGCAGTACCCGCAAGTCGCCCATATGGCCCTGGGCAGTATTGCGTTCCGCTTCCAGCGCCGCGGACACCTGACGGATTTCGTTTATGACATTTGTTATCTCTGCAACGTTGGCATCTGCCTCACTTTGGCTGCCTTCCAACATTGCAATTTGTCCGCGAGTAGATTCCAACTGTGTCTCGTAAACATGGATTTGTCCTTGAATTTGTGCGCATTTTTCTTTATCCGCCTGCTGACGGTTTAGGAGCGCCTCTTGTTCCCGTTTTGCGGACTGAATTGCTTCCTGCACCGCTTGCAGATAAATCTCGTGTTGCTTTTCCAAACCTTCGGATGTAAGAACTTGTTTCTCTGCTTCTGCAAGTTGCTCTCTTGCTGCAGTTAACTGGAATTCCACCTGTTCAGCAGAACGCTGTGCCTCTTGCAGAGCAAGTTCCTTTTCTTCCAGTTCGCTTTGCAGTTTCTTTTCACGGACAGTCAGTTTTTCCAGTTCATTTGCCCGGCTAAGAATACCGGCTTCCTTATTGAACGAACCGCCAAACATGGAACCACCGGGATTCATTACCTGGCCATCCAAAGTAACAATCTTGAAACGGTGCTGATAGGCCTTGGCGATGGCAATCGCATTATCAATATTCTCTACAATAACCGTTCTGCCTAAAAGGTATTCCACAATTCCTTTATACTTTTCATCGCAGGAAACCAAATCAGACGCAATACCAACATAACCTTTAGTGTTCTCGATTCCCTTTTCCTGCAATTTCTTGCCCTGTACAGTGCTAATGGGCTGAAATGTGGCTCTGCCGCCACCAGTGCGTTTCAGGAATGCGATTGCTGCCTTGCCGTCTTGCTCATTGTCAACAACAATGTTTTGCATGCCGGAAGCGAGGGCAATTTCAATGGCAACGGTATATTCATCTTCTGTGCGAATCAGTTGGGAAACCGGTCCGTGAATATTCCGCAGAGCGCCGCGCTTATACTCCTGCATAACCTGCCGGACAGATTTCTGGTATCCTTCCAGGTCTTGCTCCATGGCTCGAAATACTCGTGCCTTTGCGCTTACGCCGTCTAACTCCGTGTGCAATTTCTGCACAATTTGGTTTAAGTCATCCCGCTTTTTATTTCTGGTTTCCTGCCGAAGCAGATAGCCGGAAATTGCGTTATTTGCGGCAGTAACCTCATCCTTTGCCGCCTGCAGTGTTTTTTGGCACTGCTTAAGATTTTCTTTTGCTTCCTTTTCTTTCTCCTCACCGGATACAATTTCTTCCAAAAGTTGATTGTTGCGCAGGTCACTTGTATCCATGTTTCCGGAAAGGCTACGCAGATCCGCTTCCCGAACTGCCAAGTCTGCAGTCAGTTTCACTTCATCACTGCGCAGTTGCATAAACTGACGTGTCATACCTTGGGATTGCGCCGTCATTTCTGTCAACCGCTGCTGTAATTGTAAAATTTCCTTGTTCTTATTTTCCAGCGTCGCGTTGATTTCATCAATTCTCTGCTGGGTTTGCTGTAATTGCATAGCGATACCGCTACTGCGGTCTTTCTGCCCTTGCAAATCCGTCTCGTTTCTACGGATATTTTCTTCGTTATTTTGAACTGCGCCCTGCAAAACAGCAATTTGGCCGTCAATCTGTTGGTGTACGCCTTCCAGCATACTAACCTTAACACGGATATTCTCCACCTGCTCGCTTTGTTGACGCAAAGATGCGCTCATTTCTTCCGCACCTGCATACAGACTGTCCAGTTCCTCTTTTGCCTGCTGCAGGACAAAAGCCGCAGAGGTGTAGTCTTCCTCTGCCTTTTTAGCGTCTTCGGACAGTTTCTCAAGTCTACCCAGCCAAACAGCGACTTCTACGCCTTGCAGTTCATCTTTCAGAGTTAAGTACTTCTTCGCCTTTTCAGACTGCTGACGCAATGGGTCTAACTGCATTTCCAGTTCAGAAACCTTGTCACCAATTCGAAGAAGGTTTTCTTCCGTATGTCCTAATTTTCGCTCAGTCTCTTCTTTTCTGTGCCGGTATTTGGAAATACCGGCCGCCTCTTCAAAAATTTCACGGCGGTCACCGCTTTTCAGCGCCAGAATTTCATCAATTCTTCCCTGACCAATGTTAGAATAACCTTCTCTGCCCAAACCGGTATCCATAAACATCTCGTTTATGTCACGAAGACGGGCAGACTGACGGTTGATATAATATTCGCTGTCACCGCTACGATAGTACCGGCGGGTGATCATAACTTCATCGTTATCGTAAGGCAGAGCCCGGTCCGTATTATCCAGTGTCAGTGTTGCCTCCGCAAAGCCTACCGCCGCGCGTTTTTGCGTGCCGCCAAAGATAACGTCTTCCATCTTTGCGCCACGAAGGGTTTTGGTGCTCTGTTCACCCATAACCCACAAAATCGCGTCGGAAATATTGGATTTACCGGAGCCATTAGGTCCAACAATGGCAGTTATATCATCGCCAAACCGAATAACCGTTTTATCCGGAAAAGACTTAAATCCCTGCACTTCCAAACTTTTTAAATACACAGTTCATACCCCTTACAAACAATAGTATGGCACTATATAATAGTATCACTTTATTATATAGGGAAAGATGTGAAATTGCAAGGACTTCTTTCTATTTTTACTCCCTGAATATTCCACAATTTCCCTGCATTTGCATATAAAACACCGCCTCGCCGCAGATGCGGCAAGGCGGTTTCATAAAATGTTTATTTTGCGTAATCAAGACAAATCCAACCATTGGAGATTTTACCCCAAGAAACGCCATTTACGCTGGTAGTCGATGTCACAGTCACTTTCGCACCGTAGTACAGATAACTAACGATGGAATTGGATGTACCTGCGCCACTACGGACACACAGACAATCCGCAATAACTGTTTTTGTTTGGCTCTGTGCGGTTGTATTGGAACTACTTCCGGAAGGCTGTCCGTCTACTACAATGTAGTCCATACTTACCCAACCGCTGGAAATCTTACCCCAAACAGTATTGCCTACTGTACGGCGCTCGGTAATTGTAACCTCTTCCTTCGGTTTCAGATATCCGGCAACCGTATAAGAAGTGCCGGGGCCGGAACGAATCCGTAACCAATCATTAACATTGGCATAACCGGTAATTGTCTGAGAAGTGGAAGAACCGCCGGAGGTAGCGCCGTCAATGGTGATATAGTCAAGACTTACCCAACCTCTGTCAATTCTACCCCACACGGTGGAGCCAACAGTTTTCTTTTCAAAGATTTCTACCTTTTCACCGGCGCGGAGATAGCCGTTAACTGCATAACTGGTACCGGCACCTGCGCGAATCCGCAACCAGTCGCTGACATTTGCCTTGCCGGTCCACTGTGCGGTTTCCTGACCGCCGGAAGAAGTGTTTTCATCCAGTTTTACGTAGTCAAGGCTAATCCAACCATTGGAGATTTTGCCCCATACAGTAGAACCTACGGTCTTCTGCTCCAAAATTTCCACGCGAGCATTGGGTTTTAAATAATCAACGATGGAATAACCTGTGCTGGGGCCACTACGAATTCTCAGCCAATCCTGAACTTTAACTGTTCCCATCACTTTATTTTCAGTTGCAGGAGGTGTGGTCGTTGCAGGAGGTGTTGTTGTAGCAGGAGGTTCGGTTGTCACCGGAGGTGTTGTTGTCTCCGGAGGCGTTGTTGTCTCAGGAGGTGTGGTCGTTGCAGGCGGTGTTGTTTCCTGCGGTTTGTTTACAGCAGTGCTGTAATCTGTATACTCAAGGCAAATCCAACCACCATCAAACTTGCCCCAAAGCAGGCCACTACCGGACGCTGTCTCTGTGATTACTTTTTTATCACCCTTTTGCGCAACACCAATTCTTGAATAGTTCGTGCCGGGACCGGAACGCAGGTTGACGTCGGAACCGGTAACTGTGATGGTTACCGTCTTTTCGTGGGTGATCTGCTGATTGCCGTTGCCATCCAACCAATGAGCATAAAGCGTCATACCCTTGGTGGAAGCATCCAAAACAGTAACTTTAACGCCACCGTTTTTCGCCGTATACCATCCGTCAAATGTATATCCTGCATATGTAGGAACCGGATAAGGCGCGGCAGTTAAATTAGAATCGTAACCTTGACTTTTGGGACTGGAATAACCACCGTTTGCATCATAAAGCACGTAGCAGTAGTTATCCGGAGCAACCTTGGAATATACACCGTTAAGGTACATATTGGCTTCGCAAAGGCGGCGACGGAGCAGGAATGTCTTAATCTGACCGCCGGCGCTACACCAAAGCGCAAAACCACGAATCAGATCGTTACCGGTTGCGCCGCTAATAATCGCGTTAAAGAATGTACCGGTTGTTTCCCAAATCCAGCCTGTACCGCAGTTATAGGAGAACATAACCAATGCGTCAAACTGATTTTGGTTCAACTTCAACTTGTACTTGTCAATAAGTTTTTGATTCAAATCACGTTCAATGGCAATTAAGTGATTGCGAAGCAACACTTCTGCCTCTTCTTCGGTGATACCATGCTCTGTATAATAATCAACCATATCACCGGGGCAGGAACTGCCATAACCAACCGTATATTGAGCATAGTCCCAATAAGGTTTCCGGCTAAAGCCTTCCTCTTGTTTCAATACGCCAATGCAATCGTCGCTGGCAACAAAATCAGATGCCGCGGACACAGAGGTCGCGCCTGCAAAAGTAGCAGTGAGAATCATTACAACAGCCAAAAAAAGACTGGTAATTCGTTTTTTCACAGGTGTTAACTCCTTTCAATATCAATTCTATGATATTATAGCAAGTAAGACGCAAAATTGCAACCCTATTTTCGAAATTATTACATCTTTGTTACCATTTTTCCAAAGTAATTCTTTCTAAAATTGGAATTTTATGGTAAAATTATTGTATTTTCCGCATTATTTCGTTTGTTTTGTTTACATAATTTATTTTCTTGTTTTCCTATAAGATTGCATTTTTTAAAATTGTATGATAGTATAAAGCAAAATCAGGAGGGGCGGTGAATCTTTTGACCGGTCAAAAAGTGTTAGTCGGTATGAGCGGCGGAGTGGACAGTTCTGTTGCTGCGCAATTGCTCAAAAATAGCGGTTATGACTGTTACGGTGTTTCTATGGCGCTATGCGACGGTCTTCCCGGTTGTGTTGTGTCGGATTTTTCCGACGCGCAGAAAGTTGCCCAAAAAATCGGACTTCCCTTTTCTGTCCTGAATGCTACATCCCCTTTCCGTAAATATGTAGTAGAGAACTTCATAAAATCTTATGAAGATGGTTTAACCCCAAATCCTTGTATTGTGTGCAATCAAAATATTAAATTCTCTGTGATGTTGGATTATGCCATGTCCATTGGCTGTGAATATGTGGCTACCGGACACTATGCAATGATTCGCAAAGATGAAAACACCAGTCGCTATCTGCTTTACAAAGCAAAAGACCAGGCGAAGGACCAAAGTTATTTCCTTGCCTGCCTGACACAGTACCAACTTTCCCACGCGCTGTTTCCTTTGGGTGAATTGTGTAAAGATACGGTGCGTTCCATTGCGGAAACTGAAGGTTTTATCACCGCAAAAAAAAGAGACAGTCAAGATATATGTTTCATTCCGGATGGTGATTTTGCAACATTTATTCAGAAATACACTGGCAAAACCTTCAAAAAAGGTGCTTATTTGGATTTTAATGGACAAACTGTTGGAAAACACGACGGGGCGATCCGGTATACATTAGGTCAAAGAAAAGGTCTACGTTTGGCGCTGGGTGAACCGGTATATGTATGTGATAAAAATATGCGCGAAAATACCGTCACCGTAGGACCGGACAGCGCACTTTTCCATCGTGAACTTACGGCGGATAAATGGAACTGGATTCCTTTCCCGGAACTTGAAACGCCAATGAAAGTACTGGCAAAAATCCGCTACCGCCATACGCCTCAACCGGCTACGGTCTACCCGCAGGAAAACGGTTTTGCCAAAGTGGTGTTTGATGAGCCTCAACGGGCAATCACACCGGGACAAGCCGTCGTTTTATACCAAGACGATATGGTAATTGGTAGTGGCACGATTCAGTCATTTGCAGATTAATAATTTAATAATGATATAAAGAGCCCCAACCAATTGGTTGGGGCTCTTGTGTTCGCATTACCTATCTTCCCGGGGGAGCGATGGGAGCGCCGCCTGCGGCGGATTCAGCGACCTGAGCGAGTGGCCGCGGTCGA
>JAZOXE010000230.1:0-2569 GCA_045659525.1 Faecousia sp.
CGACATGGCTACGATCCGACTTGCTCCCGGTGGGAGCAGATAAAGGTTCGCCTCCATCGAGCCGTCGCGACCAACAGTCCACTGGACTGTTGTGATTTACAACGTTCGAGTCCCTTTCTCACATAAAAATTAAACAGGATATCCCGGATGGGATATCCTGTTTAATGGTACACCGGAAGGGACTCGAACCCCCAACCCTCGGAACCGGAATCCGATGCTCTATCCATTGAGCCACCGGTGCATAACTTTACAGCCAAGTCATTATAGCAGAAATGATTTTATTTGTAAAGTCTTTTTAATTGTTTATTTCCGTTTTTTCCATGTGAGGATTTGGCAAATGCCGTTTATTAGTTTGTTAATATCCTCTTCAGAGGTATCCCTGGAGAGAGATATACGGAAAGAACTGTCAATCACTTCCGGCGCCAAACCCATAGCGGTCAGGGTGTGACTTCTGTGCCCTTTTGCGCAGGCAGAGCCCGCAGAAACGCAAATGCCAGCATCCTGCAAAATGTTGATACTGTTTTGCGTGGGAACACCGGGAATGGATAAGTTTAGGATATGGGGCGCATCTTGCTCGCCATTGAGCACCACACCTTCAAGTTTACATAATTCTTCTTTCGCCGAGGATAGAAGTTTCCGTTCCCAGGCAGTATCTTTATGGAATGTAGCAGATACCGCAGCACAGGCGGCGGCAAAACCCATAATGGCGGGGGTGGCTTCCGTACCGCTCCGGAAACCGCTTTCCTGCCCGCCGCCGAGCAAAAGAGCAGGGAATGATTTTACGTTGGGGCTAATATAAAGCGCCCCGGCGCCTTTCGGGCCGTGAATCTTGTGAGAAGAAACGGTGATTAAATCGGCTCCCAGTGTTTTGGCACGAAAAGGAATTTTTAAGAAACCCTGTACCGCATCGGTGTGAAACAAAGCATTGGGACACATTTTATGGGTCAGATTCGCCATTTGAGAGATGGGCATTGCTGCACCGGTTTCGTTGTTGACCATCATAATGGATACTAAAATTGTGTCTTTTCGCAACGCCTGTTTCAAGTCATCTGCGGAGATTCTGCCCCAACTGTCTGGCCGTAGATAGGTGACTTCATATCCCTGGGCTTCCAGTTCACGCATACAGTTTAATACGGCGTGATGTTCTACGGCAGTGGTAATAATGTGTTTACCCCGCTTACCCAGCCGTTTAACTGTGCCCAAAATGGCCCAGTTATCCGCCTCCGTACCGCCGGAAGTGAAAAACACCCGGTTCTGTTCACAGCCCAAAGCCGTTGCAACTTGGCTTCTTGCGTTGCGCAAATTCTTTGCTGCATCTATGCCAAAATGATAGAGGGCACTGGGGTTTCCCCAGCCTTCCGTTAAGGTGCGTGAAACTGCTTCCACCGCTTCCTGGCAGGGTCGGGTAGTGGCAGAATTGTCTAAATAAATCATAGTATCTCACTTTCCTACGCAGAAACGCTCAAAAATTCTTGCGGTAATATCCTCCCGGACAGTGGTACCGGTGACTTCACCCATGGCAAGCATAGCGTTTTCAATTTCTGTCAGAACGGCATCCGGGGTCAGTCCTAATTTTAATCCTTGCAGGCTGGAAAGAATGGACTCGTATGCTCTGCGGATAGCATCATATTGCCGGGGGTTGGTTAAAATAGAGCCGTCGCAAGGCATGTTCCCGGCAAACATAACGTCAACTGCATCGGCAAGTTGCTCCATTCCTTCTCCGGTTTTGGCGCAGATAGGAATGACCGTCATAAAGGGTAAATCCGACGCAGCAACTTTTTGCGGCAGGTCAGATTTGTTGATAAGAGCGATGGCGTTAGGTGCATCAGCGCAAAATTCGATAACAGCCAGATCTTCTTCTGTTAGTGGGGCAGAGCCGTCGCAGACAAATAACAACAAATCTGCATCCTCTGCGGCTTTCCGGGAACGTTCCACACCCATAGCCTCAATCCGGTCTTGGGTTTGGTGGATGCCCGCGGTGTCAATCAAACGCAGGCGTGTATTGCCTAAGATAACAGATTCTTCCACAGTATCCCGGGTTGTGCCGGCAATCTCCGTAACAATTACCCGCTCGTAGCCGGCAAGGGCGTTTAATAAACTGGACTTTCCTACATTGGGCTTGCCTAAAATTGCTGCGGCTACGCCCTGCCGTAAGATTCTGCCTTGCCCATAGGTTTGCAAAAGAGCATACAGAGCCTTTGCGCCCTCCCGTAAAGTGGATTCGTACTCTTCCAACCGGAAATCTTCAATATCCTCATCCGGATAGTCCAGTACAGCGTGAAAATGACTGCACATATCCGTCAGTTTTTCGTAGACCGGGGTCAGTTTTGCGGTTAGCGCGCCGCCTACCTGCCCGGCTGCATTGGCAGCGGCGTCTGCGGTATCCGCTTCAATTAGGTCAATAACCGCTTCTGCTTGGGTCAGTTCCAACTGGCCGTTCAGAAAGGCCCGTTTGGTAAATTCTCCCCGTTTGGCCGGAGCAGCGCCTGCTAAATAAAGCGCCTCCAGTCCAGCGGCTAAAACGGCAGGGGAGCCGTGACACTGGATTTCCACTGTGTCTTCTCCAGTG
>JAZOXE010000231.1:0-1896 GCA_045659525.1 Faecousia sp.
TGGGATGCAATCGAAGCATTGCCCATTGACCTTGTGCAACTGAATTGCGACGCGCCAATTATTGCAAAAGCACAAATTTGCCACGATGACGAAGCAATTTACATTCGGCAGACAGCGATTGAGGAACACATTCGCGCTGAAGCGCAAAATCCTCTTGATGCGCCTTGCGAAGACAGTTGCATGGAGTTTTTCTTCTCTCCCATTTGGGGTGAGACACGTTATTTCAACATCGAGTATAACCCCAATGGTTGTATTTATCTTGGCTTAGGCGACAATGTAGACGGAAAAGTCACGCTATACCGTCTTATTAGAGAAAAAGATGTTTTTAAACCTGTCATTGCAAGAACGGAAAACGGTTGGACCATCGAGTATACCATTCCCTACAGTTTTATCCGCCATTTCTTCCCTGAATTTAATCCTGGATCCGGTTATAAAATGCGTGCAAATTGCTATAAATGCGGTGACAAAACAGTACAGCCTCACTATTTTGCCTGGAATCCGCTGGATCCCGGTGTAACAACCTTCCACAGTCCCGAATGCTTCGGAACAATGATTTTTGAATAATCACTGCCAACCCCTCTGCAGACCTTCTGCCGGAGGGGTTGATTTTCTTGACACGAATCCCAGTTGCATTTATAATTAAAGCATCAATAAATATAAAGGAGTTGCATTATGGATCAGAAATACGATTCCCTATTTACCCCCTGGAAAGTGCGAGATGTGGAGATCAAAAACCGCATCGTTATGTGCCCCATGGGCGGCACTTCCCTTTTTGGCTGGTTTGAATTGACCGGCTGTAAATTCGATAAAGAAGCCGCAAAGTTCTTCTTGGAACGAGCAAAAAACAATGTTGGCCTGATTATTCCCGGCATTGCCCCTCTGCGGGATACCTTCTGGGGCAAGTGGCTGTGGCAGAACCCTAAAATGTTTGAGGATCTGAAGGAGTTTATGGATGAGATCCATAAGACCGGCGCGAAATTGTTCATCCAGTTGACTGCCGGTATGGGTCGCTCCTGGGCAATTACTGAACTGATTGCACCATTACATAAAAACAAGCTTACCCGTGCGATTCTGAAGCCCATTATCGACACCAATCATGAACTGGCAAGTCCCAGTCCTCTGCCTGCCCGTTGGGATCCGGAGATCACTACACCGGAAATGACCATTGAGCAGATTCATGAGATTATCGAAGCATTTGCCAAAACGGCAAAACTATGTAAAGACGCCGGTGTTGACGGCGTTGAAGTCCACGCCGTCCACGAAGGTTACCTGCTGGATCAATTCACTATGGAATGGACCAACAAGCGTACTGACGAATACGGCGGTTCTTTTGAAAACCGTTATCGCTTCCCCGTTGAAGTGGTGCAGGCAATCAAAGCTGCTTGTGGCGAAGATTTCCCCGTCTCCCTGCGCTATTCCGTCGAATCCAAGGTCAAGGATTTCCGCGTAGGCGCCGTTCCTGGCGAAGTTTATGAAGAAAAGGGTCGCTGTATGGCGGAATCCGAAAAAGCCGCAAAATACCTCCAGGACGCCGGCTACGATATGCTGAATGCTGACAACGGCACTTACGACTCCTGGTATTGGGCGCATCCGCCTATGTATATGCCTCAAAACTGCAACCTTGAGGATGTATCCCATATTAAGAAGTTTGTCGATATCCCCGTTGTTTGCGCCGGTCGTATGGAGCCGGATGCGGGCGCTCAGGCTATTGCTGACGGCAAGATTGACGCCGTTGGTATTGCCCGCCAGTTCCTAACTGATCCCCAATGGATCACAAAATTGATTGAAGACCGTCTCGAGGATATCAAGCCTTGTATCTGCTGTCACAGCGGTTGCTTTAACTTCTCTTCGTCCAAAGGTCACGCAAATACACAGGATTTGACCGATACGATGGGT
>JAZOXE010000232.1:0-4697 GCA_045659525.1 Faecousia sp.
CCAATTATCGTACAAGCAACGCCGATACCGATTTATGACGGCGCATACGAAATTACGCCAACGTCAGAAGCGCAGACGCTACCCGTACACGGGTATAGATTTGAACAAGACTTAATCATTGACCCCATCCCGTCAAACTATGGTTTGATTACTTGGGATGGGGTAAAACTAACTGTATCGTAGGAGGTCAACATGGCACATCCAAACGTAGTTATCAACGAGGTTCAGTATTCCGGGGTTCCTTCGGTAGATATTCCAAAGGTTGGCGGCGGCACGGCAACGTTTTACGACAGCACGGACGCCAACGCCAGCACCGCAGACGTCAGAAACGGCAAAAAGTTTGTCAACGCCAGCGGAGAACAGACAGGCAATATGACAGAAAAGGCGGCGGCAACGTACTACCCTTCGTCCACAGACCAAACCATAAACGCATCGCAGTACCTTGCGGGGGCGCAGACAATCAAAAAGGTAGTGGTAACAAACCTGTCGGCGCAGTACATCGCAAAGAACGTTACCGTGAAAGTCGGTGACGAAGCAGACGATGACCGGATCATGTCGGTAACGGGTTCGCTGGCATCCCCGGTGGTATCACAGGACAGCACAACAAAAGTCCTCTCCATTAGTTAAAGGGGGTGTATCTGCATGGCGCAGAACATCACCATATGGGATGCTTCGTATCAAAATGTTCCCGCCGTGAATCTGCCGAAGACGGGCGGTGGTACTGCAACGTTTACTGACGTATCAGACACAACGGCGGCGGCTGGTGATGTTGCATCCGGGAAATACTTTTATACTGCCGCCGGGGTACGGACACAGGGCACAGCGTCCGGGGGTTCAAGTGACGTGAAGATGGGTACGCTGACCGTGGCGTCAAACGTAAACACCAGCACAAGCACGAAAATTACAGATACCTCCACTATAGGCTTTACGCCGACCAAATTTTTCTTTTGGAAAGACGAAAGAACTGCTACAAGCAACCATTTACATCAAGCCAGTTTCGTGACGATAGGTTCGTCCTATTATATACGAACAATGACGCGGTATAGCAACAGTAGCCTTTCGTCTTCCGGGAACGCGAATAACTGGACAACGCAGACGGCGGGGTATTTGTATTTTTCAAGCAACACAATATACATACGCTCGTCATCGTCCTATATCCTTTCTTCGGGAACGTGGCATTGGGTTGCGGTTAAATGAGGTGGAATATGAGCAATAAAGCATTTGATACCCTCCGTATGCTGTGTGAGGTCATAATCCCGGCACTTGCTTCTTTTTACGCGTCTGTCGGCGCAATATGGGGATTGCCTTACACGGACGGCGTGACGAAAACCCTTGCCGCCGTTGCTCTGCTTATTGGAGCGATAGTAAACGGCGTTAGAACAGCCTACAACAAAAAACAGGAGGACGAACATGAGTAAAAAAATATACCTGTCACCGTCCAATCAGACGGGCAACAAGTTCATAACAGGGGACACCAACGAGGGCGCAGTATGGTACGACATCGCCGTCAGATTGCAGAAAATCCTTGCAGACTACGATTGCGAGGTCATGCTGTCCAAACCTTCGCAGACGCTTGGTGTACGGGCAGACAACGCGAAAGCATGGGGCGCGGATGTGTACATCGCCATGCACTCCAACGCCGCAGGAACGGCGAATAAAGGCGCACACGGGGTTGAAGTATACTATGACCCTAACAAGGGCGCAAAGACGAAGGAACTGGCGCAGACCGTCCTTGACGAACTGAAAACCATGTTCACCAGTAGGGGATTGAAGACCAGTTCCAAACTGATTGATTGCTACAAACCGTCTATGCCCTCCATCATCGGCGAATGTGGTTTCCATGACAACAAGGCTGACGCGTTGTTGATTCTGAACAACCGCGACAAGATCGCGCAACTCTACTGCAACGCCCTTGTAAAATACCTGTCGCTGAAGAAGAAAACCACACCCGCGCCCACGCCAACGCCGGCACCAACACCGACACCGCAGACGATTCTTGAACCCGGTACGGCGTTGGTTCTAAAGGGCGAACCGCTCTATGTATCCGCGTCCACAATGACACGCTCCAGCACCGTTACTGGAACATATTACTATTGGGGCGGGGGTGTGGTATCCGGGCGTATCCGCATCACCAACAGCAAAACCCGTGTGGGCGTGAACGGACAAGTAACAGGATGGATAACTGCACCGAAATCCTACGTTCTGTACAAGGTGCAGAAGGGCGACACGCTGGGCAAAATCGCGAAGGAATACAAGACAACGGTTGCCGTACTGGTGAAGGAAAACAACATCAAAAACCCGGATTTAATCCACGTTGGTGAGATTATCAAAATTCCTGTTTAGGAGGGGAAGAAATGACTATTGTAGAATCATTGAAGAAAGTGGTCAAAGCCTACGGCGGCGAAGAGTCCAACGCGAACACCATCGTGGAAGGATTGCGGGACATTGTAACCGCTATGGGCGGCAGTACGGCTGACGGCAACACCGTTGCACAGGTCATTGAAGATATTGCGGCGGCTGTCCCCGGTGGCGGCGGCGGCGGCTCGTCTGACTTTTCTACTGCGGAAGTGACGATAGTTAATCCTTCAACAACATTATCGTGCGAACTTGGTCTTCCTTATTATTATTCTGTGGATTTGGATGACTGGGCAGGTTCAAGTGGAAAAATTGTAATGGCACTTGAAGATACAGAAACATTTACTGTCATTCTGTACAAAGGGAAAGCCGAATGTGTTATTTCAGATGCGTACAGTGCATCCTTTATTATGGCATCTGCAACAGGAGATATTTCCATAGACGATGATTCAAAAACCTATGCAGAAATCACTGGGGATGGAACAATCACACTTTCACCTGCCCAGTCCTAACCTGCACACGAATTGCACACGCTTAATGAGGTGACACAATGACAGATGCAGAACGCATCTGCACACGAATTGCACACGCGAAGCCGAAACACCGCATAAAATAACGGTTTTTGATGGGTTCAAGTCCCATCTCTCGCACCAAATAAGGAAACCCGCTGTTCACAACGAATAGCGGGTTTTTCTTTGTATTACAAGGGTTTGCGGGTTTTCCAAGTCTGTTAACTTATTTCCAACTCTGTGCAGATTTTAACAGTTTTGGAAACATATTGCACACGAATTGCACACGAATTGCACACGAAAAACGCAATTTTACGGCTTTTGAAAATGAGAAAAGAACCCCGCCAGCCTTTGAGCTGCTTCGGTAATCTGCTTGTCTGACAGATGGGTGTATATTTTTTTCATCGTGCCCAAGTCAGACCAACCGCCGATTTTGGCGCACTCCATTTCGTTTATCCCCATGTAATGGCAAAGGCTGGCGAACGAGTGGCGCAGACCGTATACGCCCACACACGGCAAGCCAGCGGACGCGCAGACGCGGTTTATCTGATTATATAGGGTATTGGGATACCCTTGGACAACGCGCCCGGATTTGGGCTTGTACGCCTTTAGAGCGGCTACGAGCTGCGGGACGATGATGGGCACGATACGCGTACTGGTTTCCGTCTTGGTCGTGTTCTTCGTTACAAATCCGTCTTCCCCTTTGACGGTGGCCTTGCGAACGGAAATGGTATTGGTTTTCAAGTCTATATCGTCCCATGTCAAGGCGTATATCTCCGACCTTCGCAGAGAACACAGGGCAAGCAACGCGGGGATTTCGCACGGTTCTCCCTGTACTGCCTTGCAGAACTGTAAAACCTCTGTGGCGGTCAAATAAGGCCGCTCACGATGTGGCACAGTTGGTAGATTAATCCCGGACGTATCTATGCCGTATTCTGTCAGAGAAGCGGACACAAGGCCCCACGCGTTCTTGACCGTCTTCGGCGAAACTGTCTTTGCTTCATCGTTTACCATGCGCTGGAGCGTTCTGCGGTCAATTTCAGACAGTTTTTTCTCCATGTAGGGCTGGAACCTATGTGCCCGGTATGAGTTGTATGCCATGAGAGTGGACGGCGACAGCACCGAAGAACGTAAAAGTATATATTCGTCAATACAAGCCCCAAGTGAAATATCTTGGGGCCTTTTTTTGTCTTCACCAAGCGCAAGCGCGATTGCGGCGGCTGGATTGTCTGCCGTATATGACACCCTTTTCCCGTTGCGCGTCACTTGACAACGCCAAGATCCGGACGGGAGCCGGACGGGTTTAGGTATCCTCATTAGAACCTCCGTATTGACCGCAAGACCTTGCCGATGACATACACGCGGAGTACGTCACGCCCAACGAAGTGCATTGGCGGGTAATAGGGGTTCGCGCTGTGAAGGATGATGTTCTCCGCATCGTATGTAACGCGCTTGACGTATCCGTCTTCTCCGTCCACAAGGAAGACGCCTATGTCCCCACTGTCTACGCTTGTCTGCCTGTGTACAAGTATCAAATCACCGTCATTGATTTCCGGGGCCATGCTGTCCCCATGCACTTGAATATAGTAATAGTCCTTGCCGTTGTAGCGCGAATCTGCTGGCTCATAGTCTATGACGTCTTCTTCCGCTATTACGCCTTTACCAGCCGATGCCATACCGATGACCGGGAGCATACATACCTCCGGCGGCTGTCGCACGTCAAACGCCTTTTCTACGTCCGCATCAGTGTACCCCATTAAATACGATGGTTTCAC
This sequence comes from Faecousia sp., assembly GCA_045659525.1. GTDB lineage: Bacteria > Bacillota > Clostridia > Oscillospirales > Oscillospiraceae > Faecousia. Next base: position 4,640 of record JAZOXE010000232.1, read on the forward strand.
GCCCAGCGCGTCTGACAGTTTCGCTATGGTTTCCTGCTTGAGATTTACAACCAGCCCC
>JAZOXE010000233.1:0-5625 GCA_045659525.1 Faecousia sp.
ACTCAGGAAGAATTTGATGCTAAGAAAAAGCAGATTCTTGGATTGTAAATAGAAAAACAGGCGCCGACCATTGGTCAGCGGCTGTGCTTAAATAATCTGAAAACAAATGGGGGCAAACAAATGACTAAAGAGAGAAGTGCAGTAATGTCCGACATAGCAAATATGCTTTTAGCGGGCAATAAAGCTGCGGCTAAAACAATCATTTGCCAAGAATATCCGCATACATACTACGAAATCGAAAAGCGTGCCTATACTATGGCTCAAAAAATGAATCAATTTATAATTGATGGCTTTATAGATAGATATACTGGCGAAAAGTTATTAAATCCAGGAATACTTAAAATCTTATCAAATTATTTTCCCAATGAGTTTCCGTATCAGCCACACTGGAAAATGACGGATACACATATTGCTTATTGGGAGCTTGTGCCCACACTCGACCACATCTATCCCATCGCAAAGGGTGGACATGATGATGAATCAAACTGGGTTACAACATCAATGAAGAACAACTCTATGAAAAGCAATTACACAATAGATGAAATCCATTGGACGCTTTACCCAAAGGGCGATATTGCTGATTGGGATGGCCTTACGGGAGTATTTCTTGAATTGGTCAATAACGACAAGGAACTGCTGAAGGATTCCTATATTAAAACCTGGTATAGAGCATCTAAAAATGCATTCTTGCAGCACGGCTTGATAAAATAATGAAAGCAGCCGCCGACCTGATGGTCAGCGGCTGTGCTGTTTCGTGTCATGTTGGGGCAAAATGTGGTTATTTTGAAAAGTAGTACGCCAGTAGTATGAATAGGGTAAAAACCTCGCAAACCCTGGTATTCGTTGGCATAGCTTGGCATCCGTTACCTGGCTTAAATCTTGCCGTGGCAGACAAATAGTATTTTTGTCATCGAAAACCCTCGCTTTCCTGGTGGTATTATAGCACGCGTTGTCCATATTTGCAACTTATAGGGCGGGGATTGATTTTAGGCGGGTGTGGGTTTATAATAGGATCAAAGTACACAGAATTTAAGAGGTATACGCTATGGAAAACAACGTTGTAAATGCGCTGATTGAAATCCCCTTGGGTTCCAAAAACAAATATGAACTTGATAAGCGTACCGGCCGGATTGTACTGGACCGGGTGTTATATGCGGCAATGATTTATCCGGCGGAGTACGGAATTTTGGAGAACACTCTGGCCCCGGACGGCGATCCGCTGGACGTGCTGGTAATCTGCTCCGAGCCAACGTTCCCGGGGTGCACCGTTCCTGCCCGGGTTTTGGGCTATCTTTCCATGACCGACAACGGAAAATTAGACTATAAACTCATCTGTGTGGTAGATTGCGACCCCCGCTACGAGGATGTGCAGGAACTAAAGGACCTCTCTCCCTTTGTGTTGAAAGAAATTTCCAATTTCTTCGCCAACTATAAGGTTCTGCAGGGCGTGCAGGTAGAAGTGGGCAGTTACCACGACAAAGCGGAGGCCTTGTCTGTAATTGCCAGTTGCCGCCAAGCCTACGCAGACCGCAACCCAAAAAGCAACGGATAATTACAGCAAAGAACCAGAAAACACCTTATTGGAAACGGCAAACAAAAAGAAGATCGAGAGAAAGGCAACGCACTGAAACTGTTTTGGGCTATTCCCTCCGGCAATGTATAAGCCGGAGGGTTTTTCCGTTTTACAGATGTGATTATTTAAAGAAAAAGCAAAAAACTCTTTACCTTCCGGAAAGAAACTGTATAATATAGGTGTTGATGAAAGGAGGCGCTGAGTGTGTATATTGGTATAGATTTAGGCAGCACCAATCTGAAGGCTGCGCTTTACAGCGGGGATATGGAACTCATTGACCGGCAAAGTCTTCCGGTCTCCTATCTGCGGGAAAACGGATTTGTGGAATTTGATGCGGAGGCGTATTGCCGGGATTTAATAAAACTCATTGGCAACTTAGCGGAACAAAATGCCGTTTCCGGTCCTTGCCGGATTGCCTTTACCGGGCAGGCGGAATCTTTGGTCTGCGTAGGAAAAGACGGCAACGCACTGATGAACGCGATATCCTGGATGGATGAGCGCTCCGTAAAGCAGTGTGCGGTTTTGGAAAAGCAGTTTTCTCCGGATGTTTGCCAGCACATTACCGGCCAACAGGCAGTTCTTCCCACTTGGCCTGCTACTAAAATTTTATGGCTGAAAGAAAACCGCCCGGATATTTTTGAAAACACCCAAACCTTTATGCTCCTGAAGGATTTTGTGGTGTATAAACTCACCGGGGTAAAATTAGCGGATATGTCCATCGCCACCTTTAGTTTCTATTTTGATATTTACAATAAATGCTACTGGGAAGAGATGTTAAATGCCATTGGCATCAGCCAAGATAAATTGCCGCCTTTGGCAGAACCTTGCGCTTTGGCAGGCCCGCTGACGGCAACTGCGGCAAAAGAAATGGGGCTTTCTCCGGAAACCACTGTGAACATCGGAACGCTGGACCATTTTGCCGGTATGATCGGCACCGGCAACATCACCCCCGGGGGTATGACCCTTTCCACCGGTACGGTTATGGCGCTGACGGTTATGGCGCAGGCTCCGGTTCCCCGGGATAGCGGAATCGCAATGCATTACGGCTTTCTGCCAGACACCCACATTATGCTCCCGGTGGCAGAAAGCGGCGGCGTCAGTTTGGAGTGGTTCCGCCGCACCAGCATGGGAGATGTGGGCTATGAAGAAATGAACCGGGTGCTTTTGGAGCGTTCCGCCCTCAACACCCTTTTGTTTTTACCTTATCTGGTGGGCACCAATGCCCCGGAATTTGATGCGGATGCCGTAGGTGTTTTTTACGGACTGCGACAAGAGCACGATATTTTCGATATGGCCCACGCCGTTATGGAGGGTGTTTCCTTTATGCTCCGGAAAAACTGCGACCATATCCGCAGTCAGGGAACGGCGCTCTCCCGGATTATTGCCACCGGCGGCGGCGCCAAAAGTCCTGTCTGGTGTCAGTTGCAGTCGGACATTACCGGTCTTCCCGTGGTCGTTCCCAAAGAAAAAGAGGCGGCCTGCCTGGGCGCGGCTATGATTGCCGCCGTTTGTGACGGAAAATTTGCGGACTATGAAGCCGCGGCCGCAGCCTGCGTATTTATGGAAAAAACCTACGCGCCCCGCCAGTCGGAACACTTGCAGCGCAAGTACAAACAGTTTAACGCTCTGTACGACGCCGCAGTGAAAATCGCCCGGTTATAGGATTGACAAGGAAATAAAACATAGATATAATCACTGTAAGCAAACACCTTAAACTGTTATGAAATGAGGTACATAATATGAAACGCTCTGAAATCAATAAAGCGCTCCACGAACTGGAAGATATGTGTATTGCCCACCACTGTTATCTGCCCCCCTTCTGCCACTCCACCCCGGAACAGTGGAAGACCATCGGCCACGATTACGATGAAGTACGTGACTGTATGCTGGGTTGGGACATTACCGACTACGGTATGGGCGATTTTGATAAGTACGGCTTCTCTCTTATTACCATTCGCAACGGCAACCGCGCGATGGCAGACAAGTATCCCAAGGTTTACGCAGAAAAACTGCTGTACCTAAAAGAAGGCCAGTATGCTCTGAACCACTTCCACTGGTATAAAACCGAAGACATTATTAACCGTGGCGGCGGAAACGTGCTGATCCGGGTTTATAACAGTCTTCCCAACGAAGAAATCGACTATGAATCCGACGTTACCATCTACACCGACGGCAGAAAGTACACCGTTCCCGCAGGCACCCAAATTCGCCTGACGCCCGGTGAAAGCATCCACGTTCAGCAAAGACTTTATCACGACTTCTCCGTAGAGGAAGGCACCGGCGCTGTTTTGCTGGGCGAGGTCAGCCAGTGTAACGATGATAACACCGACAACCGCTTCAATCCTCCCGCCGGTCGTTTCCCGGAAATCGAGGAAGATGAAGAACCTTACCGTCTGCTGTGTAACGAATACCCCACTGCCCAATAACTTTCAGAGTGCATGGGTGACGGAAACCGTCAAAACACAATAACACTTTGGATATTGCTGTTTGTGACGTTCTGCAGAAACTTGAAATTGCCTGCATTTTAAGAAGATTTTTAATAATGTTTTGACTTACTGCGCAAACCGAAGGACTAACGTACCGATGTACGTCTACGCCTTCGGTTTGCTTGTCTTTCCGCCACCCCTGCCCTCTGTCGGTATGTATGGGTGACGGAAACCGACAAAACAGACAATCACATTTATTGCGCGGTTTTCGTTTTGCGGAAAAGACATAAAACAATTTAAGGGAGGCTTTATGCCTCCCTTAATTTTTTGTGCTTCAAAGATAACTGTTTAAATTTCCACCGACTGATGGGAATGAAGTATCATGCGTTCTCCGGTGATGGGATGAGGAAACGCGAGGGTTTTGGCGCAAAGGCACTGGGTTTTCAGTCCCAAACTGTCCGAAAACGCCCCAGCGATTTCTCTGCCGTACTGGGGATCGCCCAATATAGGAAATCCCTTATGGGCGCAATGCACACGCAGTTGGTGGGTACGACCGGTAACCGGTTGCAGTGCCAGCAGACTATAGGTGTTTTTATCCTCCAATACCCGATACCGGGTAAGGGCAGGTTTTCCGTCTTCCCGAATTTCCCGCAACAAACTGGGATAGGATTTTCTCGCAATGGGCGCGCAAATTTCTCCCGACTCCGGGGTTACACGTCCCCACACCAATGCGTGATAGATTTTTTCGATTTTTCCACCGCTTTGGAGCGCATTCAGTTTGTCGTGGATGAAGGCATTTTTTGCAAGCAACACAATACCAAAAGTGTCCCGGTCCAACCGGGTTACCGGGTGAAAAGCACAGTTTTGTCCTGTTGCCCGGTAATATCCCAGTACCCGATTGGCAAGGGTGCCGGTGTTCCGGGTTTTGGAGGGATGAATGAGAATTCCGGCAGGCTTCTCCACCGCCAGAATATGTTCATCCTCATAAATAAGGTCAATGGGAACATCCTCCGCAGGATACGCCGGCGTGGGCTCATCCAAATCTGCACAAATCACATCCCCCGGCTTTACCGGATAATCCGCAAAGCGGGGCTCACCGTTGACAAAAAGTTTGTTTTGCCATTTGAGTTTATTCATTAGTCCGGAAGACAGTTCCAGTTCCTGTCGCAAAAAGGAAGACAACCTTCCCTCCCGGGTGGCAATATGGGTGCGTTTCAAGTGACCATCTCCTTTTGAAAGAATACCCCCGTGTTTTGCACACGGGGGTAAAAATCAGGCTTGCTCCAGCGCCAAAGTTTTGGTGGTTACATCGCAAACCTCTGCAGGTCCGAAATACTGGATTGCGCCGGGGTAAACATAGCAGGTTTCCACTGCCCAGGTTTCCCGATTGGCTTCAAAATACCGGAAAGGCTTGCCGTCCAATTCCACAAGGGCTTTGCGGATAACCGGCTTGTCTTCGCCGTTTCTTCTTTCCATATTCATCATCTTTGTGATGGGCATACCGCCGGCAACCCACTCTTGAGCCGGTTTGCTCAAGTTGGAAACTTTGGAAAGGTATCCGGTGTAGCCGTACTGAATCAGCATAAAGGCGTTATAACCCAAAGAGAAGTCGGAGGCCAAGCGGTC
>JAZOXE010000234.1:0-2956 GCA_045659525.1 Faecousia sp.
TAGGGGAGGCGTTTCGCCTCCCGCGGTACGCCCACCCACCCTGAGATGATGGAATGTGATTGCATATTCAGAAAAATATGGTATAATATGCCAAAGAGGTGGAATGTATGGAAGATATGTTGCCGAATCGAAAACCAAACAGAATACCTGGTTATGACTATGCCAACGAAGGCGCATATTTTATTACCATATGCACCAAGGATAGAAAGCAAATTTTAAGCAAAATTGTAGGGGATGGGTTTCCCATCCCGACCATTGCCGGCAATGTTGTTTATGATATGATTGGCAGAATACCGGAAAAATATCCCAATATCAAAGTAGATAATTTTGTGATTATGCCGGACCATATTCATATTTTAATACGCATTCCATACAGAACAGAGATAGTAAATTGCCATACACGCGGGACGGGAAACCCGTCCCCTACGATGGGAAACATAATTGGTTGGTTCAAGTATGAGATTACAAAACAACTGAACCTGCAAGCAAATTCCGCAGGTGTAAAATATTTTCAACGTTCCTATTACGACCACGTGATAAGGAATCAGCAAGATTATAATGAAATTTGGGAATATATCGACAACAATCCACGCAAATGGATAATTACAAATGACCTTTAACTATAAAACATAAAAAAATGGCGTGTTGTCCTGCGGACAACACGCCAATATGCATATTTTAGACTTCTGTAATCACCGGTAGAATCATAGGATTGCGTTTCGTGGTCTTAAACAAATAACCGCTTAAATCGTTCTTAATAGCGGACTTCATTACGGTCCAGTCCCGCATCCTGCGTCTACTGCAACGTTCAATGGCTTCTGTTGCAACAAGACGCAATTCTTCCATCAAGTCCTCCGATTCTTTAACATATACAAACCCTCTTGTAATAATGTCCGGTCCTGTGATAATAGAGCCGTCTTGACTGCTGACATTGACACACACAACAATCATTCCGTCTTGTGCCAAATGTTTTCTGTCCCGCAGTACGACACTGCCCACGTCACCTACGCCGGTACCGTCAACAAATATCTTGCCTGCGGTAACAGTGCCGTTAATCTTGCAGGTTTTACCGGTTAATTCGATCACATTTCCGATTTCACCAATCCGGACATTTTTAGGGGATACACCCATTTGTTCTGCCAACCGGCCGTGAATTTGTAAATGACGCTGTTCACCGTGTACCGGAATAAAGAATTTCGGCTTACACAGCGCGTGAATGATTTTCAGTTCTTCCTGGCAGGCGTGACCGGATACGTGAAGACCTTCGCTCTTTTCGTATACCACGTCTGCCCCTTTGCGGTAGAGTTCGTTAATGATTTTGGAAACGGCTTTTTCGTTGCCGGGAATGGCGGATGCGGAAATAATAATCCGGTCACCGGCAACAATATCGATTTGCTTGTGGGTGGAAAATGCCATACGGTACAGAGCAGACATATACTCCCCTTGAGAGCCAGTGGATACGATTACCACTTTATTCTTCGGTAGGCTCTTGGTTGCCGCTAAATCCACAATCATTCCCGCAGGTACTTTAATATACCCTAATTTTTGGGCGACTACCAGCATGTTTTCCATACTTCTGCCAGTAACAGCCACTTTTCTGCCGTACCGGTGGGCGGTGTTCAATACCGCCTGAATCCGGTGCATATTGGAAGCAAAGGTAGTAACCACAATCCGTTGGTCGCAGTTTTTGAACTGCCGGTCCAAACCCTCCGCAACAATGTTTTCGCTGGGGGTATAGCCCGGACGTTCCACATTGGTAGAATCGCACATCAGCGCCAAAATGCCATGATTTCCCAAATCACCCAGCCGCGCCAAGTCTGTCATTCCGTCTTTGGCAGTGGGGTCAATTTTAAAGTCGCCGGTCATTACCACAGTACCCACCGGTGTGTGTATGGCAAATGCCACCGCGTCCGCAATGGAGTGGTTTACGTGAATAAATTCCACGCTGAAACACCCAGCCTTTACTACATCGCCCGGCTTATGGGTAATGAGTCTTACTTGGTCCGCCAGCCGGTGTTCTTCCAATTTTAGTTTAATCAGACCGTTGGTCATGGCAGTGCCGTGGATGGGACAAATCACTTGTTGCATACAGTAGGGGATAGAACCGATATGGTCTTCGTGACCGTGGGTTATGAACATTCCCCGTAATTTTTTCGCGTTCTGTACCAGATAGGAAAAATCCGGAATTACCAAATCAACGCCATACATATCCTCATCCGGAAAACCGACACCGCAGTCTACAACAATCATATCTTTGCCGTATTCCAAAACGGTGATGTTCTTGCCGATTTCGTCAAGACCACCCAGAGGGATAATCTTCAGTTTTTCAGCCAAATAGAATACTCCTTTCCAAAATGATGCCCTAAAAGGGCACAACAAACCGGCAGCCGCTTGCCAAACCCTTCGGCCCTGCTTCGCCTTGGGAGAGGAAAACGCCTGCTATGTCTCAATTAAAAGTAGGGGGAAACCAGCCCGGCTTCCCGCTGATATATGTATTATACCACGTTTTCTCCCTTTTGTACACAATATTTTTTCTACCGAAGATGACAAAACATCCTTTTTCCCAACTTTTCCAAAAATACGAGAAAATAGGTTGCACCTTGTTGCGGAAAATGTTATAATATTTTGTACTACTTTACGATGGAGGAGGACTGCATTTTGGATAAAAGGCTAAATCGGCTTTTGCGCTCTGGTATGGCAATTTATTTTGTGTTTATGCTCTTATTTTCCATTGCGGCGGCGTTGGCGCACAACTATGCTTTGGCGGGAATTGAACTGACACTGACTGCCGTTTTGTTTACGGCATATCTGCTGTTGCAGGCAAGACGCCGCAGACAACTTCGTGACTATGTTCTTAAAACCCTGAATGAACGCGATTCCAACTATGGCGCAACCCCTCCTTTTCCTATGGCGGTTATTCGCTTGGAAGACGGCACGATTGTCTATTCCAACGAAA
>JAZOXE010000235.1:0-1895 GCA_045659525.1 Faecousia sp.
TTGTTAAAGAAGACAAAAAATACAGCGCAGTTGATGGGAGTGCTGGTATTTTTGTGTTTCTTTTCCAGTATGTTCATCACAAATGATGTGGCATTGCTGACTTTTGTGCCCTTTGCCCTTCTGACCTTGCAAAAGTGCCACCAGGAGAGACTTGTGGTACTGGTATTTGTGCTACAGACCATAGCTTCAAACCTGGGGAGCATGCTGACCCCCATCGGAAATCCGCAGAATCTGTATTTATATAATCTGGCGGGGATGGGGCTGGGAGAGTTTTTGGGTGTGTTGCTTCCTTATACAGCGTTGTCGGGAATTTTGCTTTTGCTGTGCATCTTTGTGCTGAGTGCGAGAAAACAAAAAATTTCACTGGAAGCGTGTAATTTCTCCGGCGAGATGACTGCGGAAGATTGGAAAAAGTGTGCGGTGTATCTGGTCTTGTTTGTGGCAAGCCTTCTGGTGGTGGCACGGATTTTGCCGTTTTATATTGTGTTGGCGGTGGTGGTTCTTGTGGTATTTTTCATGGACAGGAAGGTATTGGGACAAGTGGATTATTGTCTGTTGCTGACATTTATCAGTTTCTTTGTTTTTACCGGAAATATGGGATGTATTCCCACCGTGCAAACGACCTTACAGAGCCTGGTAGGTGGCCGGGAGCTTGGCATCGGAATCCTTGCAAGCCAGGTTATCAGCAATGTGCCGGCGGCTCTTTTGCTGTCATGCTTTACCACGGTTTATCGCCAGCTGCTGTTGGGTGTTAATATAGGCGGAATGGGAACGCTGATCGCGTCAATGGCAAGTCTTATTTCTTATAAAATATATGCCCGTCACTATAACCGGACGAAGGGAGTCTATCTGTTTTGGTTTACGGTGGCAAATGTTTTGTTTTTGGCAGTGCTGCTGTTAGTGGCATTGGGATGGGGGTAACATTCTAACAAGGGATAAAAATAACGAAAGGAACTTACAATTAAGATGAAAATTGAGGAAATCGACAAAAATCTATTGGTAAACGCAGATATCACAGAGCCGGATATTGTCTGGGTAGATATCAAACAGGCACCTTTTGTAATATCAGGAGTAATCTATGATCAAAAACGCGGCTGTTATACCCGCATGCCGCAGGAAATTGCAGACCAAGTTTCAGAAGGCGTGGCATATCTGAATACGAATACAGCAGGTGGGCGTGTGCGTTTCCGCACAAATTCTGCCTTTATCGGAATCCGGGCAGTCATGAATAATAATCAATTGATGCCGCACATTACGCTTGCAGGTCAGTCCGGTTTTGATTTGTATCGGAAAAAAGACGGGGAAAACAGGGAGTGTTTTTATCACGCTTTCATTCCGCCTATGGGAATGAGTACAGGATATTCGGCGCCCTTTAGCACAGATGGTGCAATGGCGGACTATACCATTAATTTTCCGCTATATGATGGGGTAAAAGAACTTTATATCGCTCTGAAAAAGGATGCTGTCATTTCAGAGCCGACACCTTACAGTCACGCGGTTCCGGTAGTTTACTACGGTTCCTCCATAACACAAGGCGGCTGCGCATCCCGCCCGGGGAATAGTTATCAGGCCATTATTTCCCGTAGACTGGATACAGATTACATCAATCTCGGATTTTCCGGCAGCGCGAAAGCGGAGGATGTAATGGTTCAGTACCTCGCTGATCTTGAAATGAGCGTTTTTGTCTGTGACTATGACCATAATACACCGGATGTAGAACATCTTAAAAAAACACACTTGCCACTTTACCGCGCGGTTCGCGCAAAGCAGCCGAATTTGCCGATTATATTTGTGTCTGCACCGGATATTCTTATGGCACCGGAAGGATTTGCTGCGCGCCGCGAAGTGATACGGGAAACCTATCAGACTGCGGTAGATGAGGGAGATAAAAACGT
>JAZOXE010000236.1:0-1873 GCA_045659525.1 Faecousia sp.
CGATTTTAGCGAACATCGGATCGGGATGGTGTGAGCCTACGGTTCTGAGACACGCTGCTTCTTTTGCAAGGTTTGCGGCAACGTTGGCGGTACCGCCGATTCCGATTCCCAAAACTGAGGGCGGGCAAACCGCGCCAGCACGGGCAGATGCCACGAAACTGTCTATAACAAATTTTTCAATGCCTTGAATACCGTCTGCAAAAGCCACGATTCTATGCCTTGTACCGCCAAAACACTCGCTGCCGCCGCCCTTAGCCGCATAGGAAATCTCAATAAAATCACCGTCAACAAACTGATATGTAAAATCGGGAATATTCATACCGATGTTGTTGCCGGGGTCGAAGCCGGTGAGGGGATGCTTCATTGTGGCACGCAAATAGCCAAGCTCCGTTGCTTTTGCAACAGCGCGGCGAGCCGCATTTTCAAGCTCAACGAAACCGCCCTCCAGAATGCACTTATTTCCCACCTTGAAGTAAAAAATGGGCCATCCAGTGTCTACGCAAAGTGGATTCTCCCGTTTTGCAGACATTTCCATACTATCAAGGGTTGCAATCAACCCCTTTTTGGCATCGAGATTGCTTTCTCGGGCGATTGCCTGTTCAAATGCTTCTTTCACATCGGTGGAGATTTCTGTTGCACCGCGCTTGATCGTTTCAAAAAGCACTTGCTCATAAATTTCTGTTTTAATCATCAAGTTTCACCTCAATCACATTGTCGTTTAACAGTAATTTTGTACCAAAAGGTATATTTCGCTCATTCAGATAATCATAAATGATTTTTGCTTCAGCTTTGTCTGCGAGCGCCGGAAATCCGGTATGCATATCTAATCTTATCGGATACAATACGGCCTTTTTAAGCTTGTTATCTTCATACGTTAAAAAGGGAATAAGTGAACGGAAATTATTTACATCGGAATGCAGTCCGCGTGTTCCATTTTGGCTACGGATATTAATCATTTCCTTTGAAGTAAGACCCGTGGGCATATTGTATTTTTCACGGTAATCGTCAGGCATACAAAATGCGCTGTCACTGTGGAAAATAAAATTACCAAGGCTGTAAAAAATAGGTTTTCCGTTATAGATCTCTATGCCCTTGAGCTGATGCGTTCCTGTACCGATTACCGCAGAGGCGCCCGCATCTATACATTTTCTGCAAAACTCAATTAAAAAGTCATCCGGCTCATCGTCTGTGTCATGCTTTATTTCGTGTGAATGTATATTAACAACCACAGTTTCGCATTCATCAAGAGCTTTTTTAATGGTGTTTTCCGTTCTTTGCATATCTACAGGATTTACCCTTGATGTTTTACCTTCTGTTTCGCTTTCGCAAAAAACATAATCACCAAAACCAAAACAGCCCTCCGGAGGATATGGCGTGTACCCGCCCATTCTGGAACGGTTTCTTCTACCATCAATATGTGTACCTTCCGAAATTTCTTGAAGTGCTTTCATATGCTCGGGGGTAATATGATAAACCGTTGAAAATCTTAGGGGGTTGAGACCCGGTCTTCCCGGAAGATTTTCAGAGGGATTACCGGCACGCGCTGCATCATTAATTGATGAACAAAGAGAAATCAGTCCGCATTTTCCGTTTTCTGTTTCTATGACCGCGTAGTCGGATGCCTCTTGCAAATCCTTTCCAGCTCCGCTTACCGGCAAGTTGCGTTTTTTAACTGCCGATAACGTAGAATAAAGTCCATCATATGAATAGTCCATCGTATGGTTGTTGGCAAATGAACAGCCATTAAATCCAAAACGAAGCGTGTCATCCAATGTGTCTTCCTTTGCTAAAAGCCAAACTCCACCACAGTAAGAAGAACCATAAATAGGTTTATCCGACAAAACATTTTCCAAATTAAAAAGTCTTACATCAG
>JAZOXE010000237.1:0-5824 GCA_045659525.1 Faecousia sp.
GTTGCGGCAAAGCAGGCGGCGGAAACCCGGTTCTTCTGCATAGCAGATATAACCTTTGCCTGATTGTATTCTGCAATTTTGTCAATTTCCTTAAAACGGGCAGTTAAGTTTTCCAGCGTCTTTTCCCCGTATTGGTAAACAGCAGGGGAGATGCCCATATATCGATATAATTCTTCTTACTGTTCCATTTTTAATCCTCTTTATCAAATATTTGGTCTGCAAGGGAAGTGAGCAGTTCCGGACGGGAAATCATAAGACCTTTGTTTTCCTCACCGACAATCAGTAAGGTGTCTCCGGACTGAATATGAAATAAATCTCTCACTTCTTTGGGGATGACAATTTGCCCCCGATCACCGACTTTTGCGGTACCAAAAACTTTTTGACTTTTCCCTTTTCCGAGAATGTGTTTTCCTCCGGCCATAGACAGTTCCTTTCCTACTTTTCATACTTTTCACACAAGGGATATTATACAGAAATCCGCTCCGGAAGTCAATACCAGAGCGGAAAACTTTAGTCGCGATACCGTCTGCCAAAAAGCAAAATTAAGCGAAGAAGTTGCGCAAAGGAAACCAGGGTTGCGACCACATAGGTCATAGCCGCGGCGGTTAAAGTTTTTCGCGCACCTCTTTGTTCTTCTGTTGTTAAAATCTGCGTGTCATCTATCGCTTGCATTGCCCGGCGGCTGGCATTAAATTCCACCGGTAATGTTACCAACTGAAAAACGAGAGAAAGCGCAAAACATAAAATACCGATATCTACCAAAACGGTGGAAAAGTTGCCCAGCACGGACAAAATAACACCTAATAGAATCAGCGGCATAGCAAGTTTGGAGCCGATGTTGGTAATGGGGATGATTGCGGTGCGGATACGAATGGGGAAATACCCTTGCGCATATTGAACCGCATGGCCCGCTTCGTGGCAGGCAACACCGATTGCGGCGGTGGAGGGGCTGTCATATACGCTTTCAGAAAGGCGGATTACGTTGGCTTTGGGGTCGTAGTGATCTGTCAGATTGCCGGCAACCCGCTGAACTTGCACGTTACTTACGCCATTGGCACGGAGAACCCTTTGGGCGGCTTCTGCGCCGGTGATTCTGCGGATAGAAATCTGTTTAGCGTATTTCTTAAATGTGCTGTTCACGGCAGCGCTTGCAATCAATGAAAGAATTAAGCAGGGGATGATAATTGTAAGATATGTCATATCAAAGCCATAATAGCCATAATAATAAGGATACATTCAAACACCTCTTTCATGAAATTCTTGAATATATTATATCCCCAAAAACAGAAAAAGCAAGGCGTGCTTCTTTACATTTTTATGAATTATATGTATAATATTTTCATTAAGGAGGCGCGAAAACAATGGAACTTTTGTATGCGCTTGAAAAAATCCGTGTACCGATTCTCAATGAAATCATGCTTGCAATCACCACTTTGGGAGAAGAAACGGCGTTTTTAGTTATTGCCATTCTTTTCTTTTGGTGTATTGATAAGCGCAGAGGCTATTATTTGCTTAGTGTGGGTTTTGTGGGGATCGTGGTCAATCAGTTTTTGAAACTTCTGTGTCGCGTGCCTCGCCCCTGGGTGAAAGACCCTGATTTTACGATATTGGAACAGGCCAGAGATGCGGCCAGTGGTTATAGTTTTCCCAGTGGCCATACTCAAACCGCAGTGGGGGCTTTTGGCGGGATTGCGGCAACGACAAAGAAAACCGCTGTCCGTTGGGTTTGTATTATAATTGCCATCTTGGTTTCCTTTTCCCGTATGTACATTGGCGTGCATACCCCCGCAGATGTGCTGACATCCCTGGCTATCGGTGTTGCTCTAATTTTTGTTTTTCGCCCCATATTATCGGATAATCATTTTAAGAAATTCCCTTACATTCTTTCGGGTATGGCGATTTTATCCGGACTGTTTTTGTGCTTTGTGCGTTTTTATCCTTTCCCTGCGGATTTGGATATGGTTAATTATGCATCCGGCTTTGAAAACGCATATACACTCATTGGCGCAACCATTGGCCTGATAACTACGTATGCTATCGATGAGAAATGGATAAAATTTCCCGTACAGGGCGTTTGGTGGGTGCAGATTATGAAAGTTCTGATTGGCCTTGCCCTTGTACTTGCAGTCAAGAGTGGCCTGAAAGCCCCGCTTAATAACCTGCTGGGAGAACACATTGGCAGAGCACTTCGTTATTTTTTGGTGGTGATTACCACCGGGGTAGTTTGGCCCTCCACATTTGGATGGTTCTCTGCCATTGGGCGTAAGGAGAATTCTTGATGGAACTTGCTATTTTTATCGTACTGGGATTTATAGCGCTTTTAATTGTCAGTGCGGTATATGTGTTCGTGGTAGCCTGCTACCGATTTCGCGAACCGGATTGGCTCAACAAAGAGGAAGTAAACAAAACACCCCATCATATTTATTACGAAAACATTTTAAGCGCGGATAAATGGCTAAATGACCATAATATGCAACCGCGTTTTATGGTCAGCCGTGACGGGCTCAAACTCTATGCCCGGTGGATTCCTGCGAAAGATGCGAAAGGTACGGTACTTTTTGCCCACGGTTACCGCAGCACGGTGTTGGTGGACTTCGGGTTGATTTATGAGTACTACCACAGCCTCGGTTTTAATTTGCTTATTCCCGACCAACGCAGTCACGGAAAAAGTGAAGGGAAATGGATTACTTTCGGCGTAAAAGAAAGCGATGATATGCTGGGTTGGATTGCATATCACAACCAACATTTTGGGGCATCCCCTATGGTTTTAAGTGGACTTTCTATGGGCGCATCCACAATGCTCTATACCGCAGACCAAGATTTGCCGGGAAATGTGCGTTTAATTATTGCCGATTGCGGGTTTACTTCGCCAAAAGAAATCATTTCCAGTGTTTATAAGCGAGTGATTCGCTTGCCGGGGATTTCTACACTGTTTTTGGTAGGACTTCTTACCAAATGGTTTGCCGGTTTCCGATTGGATGAAAAGGATAGCCGGACAACACTTGCAAACAGTCGCGTACCGGTTTTGCTTGTCCATGGAACGGAAGATGACTTCGTTTCCTGCGAAATGAGCCGGCAGGCGTATGCGGCTTGTAACGGACCGAAAGAGTTACTTTTGGTTGAGGGCGCGGGACACGGCACCAGTTTCTTGATTGACAAAGAAAAATATGTCCGGACGGTTAATCAACTGTTCCGGGAAAATATATCCCAGAAAATGAACTTTAGAGAGGATATCTGATATGGAGAAAATTGCGGTAAAGAAATTAAAACCCAATGCGTTATTACCCACTTATGGTTCTGCGGAGGCTGCCGGTGCAGACTTGTATGCCTGTTTGGACGCAGATGCTGTAATCGCACCGGGAGAATCAGCCTTTATTCCTACGGGCCTTGCGATGGAACTGCCGAAAGGATATGTTGGCCTTATTTACGCAAGAAGCGGTCTTGCCTGCAAGCGCGGACTTGCACCTGCCAATAAGGTTGGAGTAATTGACAGTGATTATCGCGGTGAGTTTATTGTGGTGCTTCACAATCATGGTAATACGCCTCAAACGGTTTCTCAAGGGGAGCGGATTGCTCAGTTGGTGATTACACCGGTGATTACACCGGGGTTTTATGAAACGGAAGAAATCTCCGATACGCAAAGAGCCGCTGGAGGATTTGGCTCCACCGGCAAGTAAATTTTTCTGTACATTTTGGCAAAAGATGTTATAATGGTTTATAGCAAGTTTGATACCAAACAGAGAGGACTCAACATATGGATATATTTATAGCAATTGTACAGTTGTTAGGCGGTCTTGCAATGTTCCTATATGGCATTGAGGTAATGGGTGACGGCCTAAAGAACAGTTCCGGCGCTGCGCTGAAACGAGTACTGGAAAAGGTGACCGGTAATGTTATTATGGGCGTGCTGACCGGCGCGTTGGTGACAGCGGTAATTCAGAGTTCTACAGCCACCATCGTACTGACGGTTGCCCTAATTGGCGCTGGCGTGCTGAATTTAAAACAAGCAGTTTCCATCGTTATGGGCGCGAACATCGGTACAACAGTGACAGCGCAAATTATCCGTCTTTCTTCTATTGATGCGGGAGATAATATCTTCCTTATGCTCTTTGATACGGATACGCTGGCTCCCATTGCTCTTATTGTCGGCATTATTTTGCTGATGTTTATCAAAACTGCGAAATCCAAGAGCGTTGGTGATATCTTTGTGGGATTTGGCGTTTTGTTTATCGGCTTAAACCTGATGACAGATGGTGTAAAACCCCTTATCGGCACTGAAGCATTTACGATGTTCCTTGGTGTTTTAAGTAACCCGATTTTGGGTATTTTGGTTGGCTTGATTCTCACGGTTATTGTGCAAAGTTCCTCTGCTACGGTTGGTATGTTGCAGACGGTTGCGGCAGTTCCGGCTTCCGGTATTACATTTGCTATGGCCTATCCTGTGATTATGGGTATCAACTTGGGTACTTGTGTTACTACGGCTATGGTCTGCTCAATCGGATCTTCTAAAGATGCAAAAAGGACCGGTATTGTCCATATTGCGTTTAACACCATTGGTACCGTTCTGTTTATGATTGCTATGAGCATTTTGCAACACAATCAGGTATTTGGTGCAGAATTCTGGACAGGAACTGTGGATAGTGGCGGAATCGCGAACTTCCAAACCGTGTTTAATCTGATTACAGCAGTGGTGTTGATTCCCTTTGCCGGCGGACTGGTGAAACTATCCACATTATTTGTCAAAGAGGAAAAAGCCCCGGCACCCTTACACCCGGAACTGCTGACGTTGGATGAGAAGTTGTATATTTCTCCCTCTGTTGCAGTTAACGAAGCAACAAAAGCCGTTGCGGCAATGGGTGAATTGGCGCGGGAGAACTTTTCAGTTTCCTGCAAACAATTTGAGAAATTCGATGTTGCCGGTCACCAAAGTATTTTTGACAACGAAGACTGTCTGGACAAGTTTGCCGACCGTGCGGACAATTTCCTTGTTGGGCTTTCTAAAGTTGTGGAAAGTAAGGAAGATGACCTGCAACTGGATATGCTGATGCAAACTGTTCCTAATTTTGAACGCGTAGGCGACTACGCCACAAATATGGTTGAGTTGGCGCAAAACTTGCAGGAGCAGGAAACCGGATTCTCCGATGACGCGAAGAAGGAATTGGCACTGTTGATTGCCGCGGTTAATGAAGTGCTGGAAATTACTGTGAATGCATTTGCGAACAACGACAATGAAGCCGCAAAGGCGATTGAACCATTGGAAGAAACCATCGATGATATGGTTATGATTCTTCGTGACCGGCATACGAAACGCCTAAAAGCTGGCGTATGTTCTATTGGTAGCGGTTTGGTGTTTATGGAAATGCTGACCTACTTTGAACGCGCGGCAGACCAGTGTTCTTCTATTGCGGTAATGATGTTGGCAAGAAATAATGAATCCATTTTGAAGAATCACTATGATTACCTGCGTGAAATCCACGAGGGTAATGATGCGGCCTACAGAGAGGAAATGGAGCGCCGTCGTCAGCAATATATTGCACCGTTGGATTTGATCGGATAAAGGCTCCTTTTTTGATGGAAAAGTAAATTCCCGGAATGCAGTTGCATTCCGGGATCTTTTAAGTAAGTGATTAAGCCTCCAGGCTCAGCTCGGTCTCCTTGCTGAACACGTGGCAGTTGTTGCCGTTGAAGGCCAGGTTCACAGTGGAGCCTGCGTTCAGAGCAGCGGTCTCAGCAGCGGTCATGTTCACGGTGGAAACCACAACGATCACGTCCTTGCCGTTGACATCCACGTGCAGGTGGACAGAGGAGCCCATCATTTCGCTGA
>JAZOXE010000238.1:0-1073 GCA_045659525.1 Faecousia sp.
TATTCCGGTTGATTACACGGCGGTAAAGGTCGTTCAAGTCAGATGTTGCAAAACGGCCGCCGTCCAACTGAATCATAGGACGGATATCCGGAGGAATAACCGGAAGAACGTCCATGATCATCCAACTGGGCTTGTTGCCGGATTCCCGGAACGCTTCAACAACTTCCAAACGCTTTACAAGGCGCAGTTTCTTTTGAGAAGAAGCCGTTTTCAGTTCTTCCCGGATTTCTTCGGACAGAGCATCCAAATCAATCTGCTCCAGCAGTTCCTTGACTGCTTCTGCACCCATGCCGGCCTTGAAGTCGTCTTCATATTTTTCCCGCATATCCCGGTACTCTTTTTCTGTCAGCACTTGGTTAACAGAAAGAGGAGCATCACCGGGGTCTGTTACGATATAAGCGGCAAAATAGAGCACTTTCTCTAACACCTTGGGACTAACGTCCAGAATCAGAGTCATCCGGGTAGG
Organism: Faecousia sp.; assembly: GCA_045659525.1. Lineage (GTDB taxonomy): Bacteria > Bacillota > Clostridia > Oscillospirales > Oscillospiraceae > Faecousia. The sequence goes on from JAZOXE010000238.1 coordinate 467, forward strand.
AATACCCTTAAAATACCAGATGTGGCTGCAAGGCGCGGCCAGTTCGTTATGGCCCATACGCTCACGGCGCACTTTTGCCTTGGTAACTTCTACGCCGCAACGGTCACAAATTTTACCCTTATACTTGATTTTCTTATATTTGCCGCAATGGCACTCCCAGTCCTTGGTGGGTCCGAAGATTTTTTCGCAATACAATCCGTCCCGTTCAGGCTTGAGTGTTCTGTAGTTAATTGTCTCCGGCTTTTTTACTTCGCCAAAAGACCACTGCCGAATCATCTCCGGCGATGCTATGCCAATTTTAATGGCATCAAAGGTGGCATCTGCCATACTCACGCCTCCTTAATCTTCGTATGTGTCGGTTTCTTCATCACCGCACACATCCATAATATCTTCCGGACCGTCTTCATCAATGATAAAACCGGAATCCAGAACTTCTTCTGTGTTCACTACCAGTTCTGTGTGAGGACCAGCATTGTACATCAGTTCTTCATCTTCGTCTTCATCCTTCAGTTCCACTTCATTGCCATGTTCATCCAGTACGCGGATATCCAGGCACAAAGCCTGCAGTTCCTTAACCAAAACCTTGAAGGATTCAGGCACGCCGGGA
>JAZOXE010000239.1:0-2550 GCA_045659525.1 Faecousia sp.
ATCTCCCAGTTGAACACGTAAATGCCCATAGACGCATTGGTAGATTTCGGCTGCTTCGGTTTTTCCTCAAACTCATATACGGAGCCGTCAGGGTTGGTGTTCATAATACCAAACCGGCTGGCCTCCTCCAGAGGTACATTCCGCACAGCAATGGTACAGCTGGCTCCGTTTTTCTCATGAAATGCAACCATGGCGGCATAATCCATTTTATAAATATGGTCACCGCCCAGTACCACCACATACTCCGGGTTATACCGGTCAATAAAATCTAAATTCTGATAAATCGCGTTGGCCGTTCCTTTATACCAGCCGCTCTTTTTGTCGTGACGCTCATAAGGCGGCAATACCTGCGCACTGCAGTGGGATTTGTTCAAACCCCAAGGTTGTCCGTTACCAATATATTCATTCAGCTCTAAGGGCTGATACTGTGTCAAAATACCCACAGTATCAATGCCTGAGTTCACACAATTCGACAGAGGAAAATCAATAATTCTATATTTACCGCCATAAGGGACCGCAGGTTTAGCTGTGTTCTCTGTCAGGACCTTTAGTCTGCTGCCCTGACCGCCGGCAAGAAGCATGGCAATGCATCGCTTTTTTGGGAAATACATAATAAACAACTCCTTACATTTAAGCATCCGGTGTAATTCCTCATCGAATTCCACCACATATCTTCATATATACCTTATCATATTTTTGCCATTTCGAAAAGGGTTATTTTGTCTAAAATCTCCGCAATGTTTTCGTCATTTTTTACAACCATTTTCGCAGAAAGTGGCGGTGTTATAGGAATTGTGTCGCAATTTAAATCTTTTTCCAGCCAAATTGTCCCAAAACGCTGACCGAACTTCACCCCACAATCCGGAAAGGATGCCAGCTGGCGATACCCCATAGCCTGATGAAAGGCTACCGAGGCCATATTGGCAGAGGTAACGATGGCATATAGCTTTTGATATCCCTGGATTGTAAGGATTGCTTCCAATGTGCGGTACAGCAGTTTGCCAATTCCTCTCCCCTGTGCTTGCGGATGCAAGTAAATAGAGGCCTCTGCACACCACTGGTATGCGGCACGTTCGAAAGGCGCACTGCCATAGGCATAGCCCAAAATCTTACCGCCTTCCTCCCATACAAGCCAGGGAAACTGCCGGGTATAGCTTTGAAAGCGATTGGTAAATTCCGTAAGCGCCGGCACGGTATATTCAAAGCTCACCGCCGTTTCCAAAACATAGGGCGCATAAATTTCAAGCATTTGGGGCAAATCCTCGCAAACAGCCATTCGGATAGACATAGGACACCTCCCAAAAAATACTGTAATTATTGTACGATAAAGGTTCCATTCCGTCAAGGGAGAACCCTTCCGGTTTTTGCCGGCAGTCTCTGTCAATAGCCTAAAAGCAAAAGCACCAGCGGTGCTCGACCGCCGGTGCTAAAAACGATTTACGCTTTCGGTTTCCAATTCAACAGATATTCAAAAAACTCATCACACCACTCTGCACGCCCCGTGTTTCCCGGGAACGCGATGTATACATGGTCCGTTGTGATACAGCTCTTTCCAAAGTCTGTTTCCGTTATATCCACCGCAATAGGGTATTTGGCTCCGCCTTGCTCTTCAAAATAAAACAGCTTTTCTTCCCACTGCTGAAGCTGTTCCTGGGGTAAAAGATCTTCGAGAGATGTAAATAACTGAGTGTTCGGATCGCTCGTATAATACTGCAAGGCAATATCATCCATCAGTACATAATCCAGCATCTCTGCCATAATCATCGCGGCAGTTTTCTGGGCTTGGACAAGCTCCTGGTTGTTGTAGCCTTGCGAAAAATTGCCAAACGTAATCGTACTGTAGTTTACCTTTTCTTTCTTCGGATTTCCGCCCATAACCTCCAGCCATTCTGATGTGATATAGGCATCCTCCCCTTCCTGGAGTGCCACATTGGCGAAAACGCCGTCAAACACAAGATCCGGGGCGTTACTCAAATGAATCACTGTAATAATGGCAACAACAAACCCAACAAAGCAAATGGCCACAACTTTATAGTAATCCCACAGATATTCCACACGCTCTTTATTGCTCAGCGGTGCTAACGTTTTCTTTATTTGGTTTATCTCCGTGTCAATTCGACTAAAATCCATTGCTTCTTTCCTCCTGCGTATATGTACAGACTCATTATAATGGGTTTCCTCCTAATGTAAAGATTTTTTTGAAAAATTTACAGTTTCTTTACGAAGAACCCGTGTTTTTTCCGCTGTAATGTATTCTTTTTCTCCGTCCGCCTTGCAAAATCAACAAATTTCCTCCCAAACAAAAAACATTTATGTGAATACTATGAAAAGTTGATATTTTTGCAATTTTTAGATTGATTTTATATAGGTTTTGCCGTACAATAATGGTCGTACGATTCTGGAAAGTTTAGGCTTGAGGTGAACAAAATGCTCAATATTGTACTGGTAGAGCCAGAGATCCCGCAAAACTGCGGCAATATTGCCCGTACCTGTGCCGCAACCGGCGCGCGTCTGCATTTAATTCAACCGCTGGGTTTCGATATTTCCGAA
>JAZOXE010000240.1:0-10424 GCA_045659525.1 Faecousia sp.
ATTTGTAAGAAAAGGTTATCTTGCAGAGCCATCGCGCTTGTTTAATGCATATTATCAAGAGGCACTTGTGGAATACAACCATGACTTTGAACAAGGGACTAAGACATATCTTAAGAAAGGTGAGCGCATTGTTTACCGTAATGCAAAAACCGGTGAAACTGAAACAATTATCGCAACTAAAAACGGATATGTGACAATATACGGTGCTAATAAAGGACATTTGACCTACCTTGAAGAATTGGCACAAGAATTGGGAATTATACTTTGCACCCCCTAAATGACTTTGCACCCCCTTACCTCAAAAGGGGGTGCATTTGTATCAAAATTAGGGTTCGTCTTCAATAGAATCACCCTGGATTCAGAAGAATCCAGGGGTTTCTTTTTGTCTTTTCTATCACATAGGGAGCGACCGTAGAAGGCCTCACTTTGACCAGATAATTCTGCTGGTAAATATCCACACTTTTCTATACCGCGTTGCAAAATAATCAGCCATAAATAAAGTTGCAGCGCACTGCAATATATTCCATTGAATATGTATCTCGACAGTAAAGCGTCAAGTGGAATTCAGAATCCTGAAGCCATACGTTTTCAGCCCTCTTTGCTCTGTCAACAGAAGTGACTTCGTATGCAAATTGAGCGCCTGTCATATCCGTTATGATTATATGCGTCCCATTGTCGATTTTATCGCAAAAAGCAAATTGGTGAGAAGCATCGGTTCCACCTATCACCAAGGAGTAATCGTAAGCGCTGCCACTGAAACGAGCCGGGGAATAAAACAATTTATCCCGCTCCCATTTGTCTGCGACAGGTAGAGAAATCCCCAAAACAGGAATTTCAAGTAACGCCACATAATCTATACCACCAATTTGCAATACCGGCATATTGGTGTTTGGATATACACCCGGTATACCTTTACTTCTTTCAGAAAGAAGTTGCTCCATTTGCACTGAGGTTGTTTGGATTTTCGTTGCCCCAATATGATTGCAAATGTGAAAGGCGACAACCATCAGAAGACTAAGAACCACCAACGCAATGCCTAAAGTAAGAATTATCGGAAACTTACGTTTTTTCATTTCCTGTTGCGCCTCCTGCTATATATACCAAGGATTATCAGCATAACACCTGAGATGCACAACGTCACCACATAAAGCATAAAATTTGTGGTATCTCCGGTCTGAGGGGGATTCGGTTTCTCCATGTTTGATACGTGCGTATTAATGATTGAAAAACAACTGCTGTTCTGCTGGACCGCTGCAGTATACATATCGTCAATCGAGCGCTCAACAATGGTCCATCTGCTGGGATCATCTTCAGAAACATACCAGATATATGACCAGTTGTTTTCTGCATTAAGGGTTTGTGTGTCCTGCAGGACACCATTCTTATAAATGTCAACCAGTACTTCCTTGGGCCGATCCTTTTGGTGCCCTGCATCTTGCCAAAGTTTCGTAACCTTATACTCGGTTTTAGGAACATAACTGATGCATTTGGGTTTTGCTTCTACGTCATACAGGTAGCCATCGTCAACTTGCGGTGTGGGAAGATAGACCATAAATCGATTGAATATATAAGTTCCATTGGTGTTTTCCGCTACAATCTCTTCCACAAGATATAAGCCGGTTTCTAAATCTGTAAAGGACGCAAGTCCTTGCGCATTGGTCACAGTTTTCGCATCGGGCATTATCTGATTTGAGACTATATACCCATATAATGTATTCGCAACATTGGTCCACTGCTCCTGTTCCATAATGTCATATATACTGACCGGATAGGAGCAAAAAGGCGCAATCAATTCAAATTCGCCATTGGGATAGGCTTTTGCTACCCGGTATATATCCACCGTCAACCCCGGGAAAGCAGTACCATCTTTCTGATAGGACACTGTCAGGGAAACCGCCGCATCTGTGTTCAGGGGTGTTATTGCTTTTACACAGAGGGGAGAAAAAAGAGCAAATAACACAACAAGGAGAGATATAACTGACAGCACTCTTTTTTTCATAAATTATCCTCCCCCAAAGTCTCTTTTTTTACAGGTGCAAACATCACATAAATAAGCAATACAACAATGATAGGAAGCGCCACAATAGGCATAATGATCAATGGTTCAATGCGGTATGCTTCATTGGCTATATAAATGTTGCGGGTCTGCGTTTCGTCCACCTGATGACCACGAATCAATAATCGCTGGGTGTTAATGCCATAGGGCGTACAGGTTAGCAATGTGCAGTAATCCTTGCCTTCCTGGATTTGAATCAGACTGGTATTATCAGGGTCAACTATTCGGATTTGATCCACCTCGTAAGTAATGGTTCGGTCACAAATTGTAAAGCAAAAGGTATCTCCCACTTCCATCCTGTCCAAGTGGGTAAATAGGGTTGCTGTTGGAAGGCCACGGTGGGCAGATACCACACTGTGTGTGCTTTCGCCGCCTATAGGCAAACTGCTTCCCTGCAGATGGCCAACTGCTACACTGAGCACACCATCGGATGTGCCGTGATAGACCGGCAGTTCCTGGCTGATTTTAGGAATTGCAATATAGCCAAACATACCTGTGCCACTGATGTCCAAAATGCTATTATAACCTTCAACTTCCCCATATTCCACAAGAGGTTCTTTCAGTTTTGCAAGGGCTTGGTTATATGTATTTGCCTGCTCAAACAGAGCCGTGTAATCCTCCGGCTTGTATTGTTCCAACATTGACTCGTAATTCACAATTGCCTCACTTTGTGTTTTCGAGTTCCAGTAACTGCTGATGGACGGGTATAACAGCACGGACAGGCCTATAAGAAACGATATTAAGAGGATAATGGTAGTTTTTCTGTTCTTCATAAGCCTCCCCCTAATGTTAAACCGGGTTTCTCCCGGCAGGAGCCTGCGCTCCTGCCGGGAATTTCATTTCAAAAGCGAGAATCAATCCTCATCCTTAATTTTGGACATTCTCTTCTTGGTTACCAGGACAACACCGGTACCCAGTGCAGTACTACCACCTAAGACGGTGAACAGTAGAGTTCCCAAACCGCCGGTCTCGGGCAACATAGAGCCAGCCTTGTTGACTACATGGACACCGGAACCAACGGAGAATACCTCGTCATTGAACACAGCATCCAGGTTGCCGTCGGAGATGATGAACTTATGGCGGGCAGTCAGCTTGTTGTAGCCATCGGGGTTCTGGGTCTCTTCCAGATAGTAAGTACCGTTGTCCAGACCGTCAATACGAACCTTACCGTTGGGAACGGCGATCTCATCACCGACGGTGAAGGTTGCGTTGCGGCGGTAAGTGCCGTCGGACATCAGGGTAACAGCAACTTCGTTGCCGCCGGTTGCTGCGTCATAGATCTTGAACTTCGCGCCGTCGATTAGGATATTCTGAGAGTTGGTCTTGATCAGGTCGAAGCCGTAGCAATAGGTGTAGGTGATGTCGTGAGCAGTGGCGTGAGGTTCCTGGTTTGAGCTTTCACCGAATACCAGCCAGGATTCATTTGCGTTGCCGGCACCGTTGATCACAGCATCTCTGTCCAGCATAGCCTGATAGAATACGATCACCTTATCGTTGGTTTCCAGGTGATCGCAGAACGCCTGGGTGAAGGTGATCTCGAAGGAACAGCCGTCACTGGGATCCGTGTTGATGGAGTAGTACTCTGCGGGAACCACAGTGCCTACCTCATCAGTAGTTCCGGGAACAACATGACGAATGTCCGTAATCTTGTCAAATGTAAAGCCTTCGGAGAATACATCGTGCAGAACATAGTTTTGTGCGCCTGCGTGAACAGCGATGGTGGTGCGGAAGTTTACGGTCTGGCCGATGTCAGCGTTGTTACTACCGCCCCAGTTGCCTGTGGAATCTTCCTGAACCTGCTTGTCCAGCGTAGGAGCACCGTTCTTGGCGTTAATGGAAGCACTGGGGTTGGTGGTAGTCAGACCACAGAGAGCACCCATGGTGGAGTCCACCAGATAGTAGCCCAGGGACAATTCAGCGAACTTAATTGCGCTACCGCTTACGGTATAGTCAGCAGTGTTTGCAGAGGTTCTGATGGGGTCAATATCGTTATCCTGGGCATACTTCAGCGCCAACTTTGCAAAAGCGGCGACGGTATCGTCATCCTCTGCGGCATTCCAAGTTACATAGCCTGCGTCGTTTACTGCTACATAACCAAGCGCGTCTTCAGTTGCAAAGAAACCTTCCCAGCCGTCGGCAACCTTGTAGGAGTATACGCCGGAAGTAGTGTTGTAACTTTCCAGATGTAAAATTTTATAGATGGAATAGGTGTTGCTTTCACTGAAGCCGTTAATGGTGATAGTTCCGGTCTTGTTTTCCACGTTGTTGGTGATCGTCTGCTCTGCAAAAACTACCAACGTCAGAGACAACACTAATGCCAGGGTCATTACGATTGCGAGTAACTTTTTCATAACATTGCGTCCTTTCTAAAATTAAATATCATATAATGAATTAGATTGCAGAATCGAAGTCACGGCGCTTTTTTGCCGCGATTAGAAGGCTACTCCATCCTCCTTTCTCGCTTGCGCCTTGATCCGATTCCGTATACCAGCGTTCCCAGCATTATGCCGGATCCGCAGAGTGCATACAACAGCCGCGCCGCCGAGCCCGTAGTTGGAAGTTCAGGGCCACCAGCGTGGTAAGTATTGGTGATAACAACGGAGTAGGTTGGCGGGTCCTCCCCAGAGGTTTCGACCTGCCCGTATTCAGTAGTCCATCGGGGTTTTTCCCAAATTTCTTCTACCGTATATTGGATCACCTCACCGTTGTCATCTTTATAAGGAAGACCCAGGAAACTCCCCTGCCAGTTGTTTTTCAGGCTCAGCATCACAGTTCGTCCGGCATTGACACCGTTTGCCAGAAGCCGTACCGTTACGGTATATTCCTGATACAACTTGCTGTCATAGCCCTCCGGAACATCCCAGTTTTTTGTGACCGTCATAGAGGTTTCGTTGTTTTCCTCCAAGGGGGTATTGGTAATCTGGTAAGCCCAGTCCTCTATCGGCTGGACGTCCGTTTGGGTAATCAGTTTCATAGGCACCAGCACCAGTGCGCTGGAAGCAGTGCTGGTGACGGGGATTCTTCCGCTGTTGTTAATGCCACTGGAGGACATATAGTAATTTGTTCGGTTTCGGGTGGCGTAGAAGCGGAAGCCGGTACCGGCATCCACAGGGGTCAGTGTCTGATAATTGGCAGAATTCTTTACCGCGTAATAGTAGCGGTTGTTATTTGAGTTGCCGTAGTTCATTGTCAGGGTCTGACCGGCACCGTTGGTAAATTTCACCGTGGTGTTGTTGCCCGTTCCTGAGACCGTGGCTGTCCATAATGCTAAAGGCGATGTTTTTGCTGTTTCCTCATTCACCCATTTGAGATTTCCGTTGGTCTCTGAGTTGGTAGAAAGATAACCGCTGCTGTGCTTCAGCACATATGCTTCGCCATTTACAAAACTGCCGGCTTCGGCCCATTCCGAAGAAGAAATTTCGATTTGTTTTACCCTTCGGACGGTGGAATAGTAGCCGGATTCGTAGGATTCTTCCACACCGTATTTGACCTCTGTTAATGCGGTGTAATCGTATTTTGGGAGGTTCGTCCAGGTGTATGTCCATTTGTTTTCATCACTGAGGGTGATTTCGCGAATACGCCTTACCGTGCCGTCAGTGTCCGTGACCGTGAGATGCGCCTGGATATAGTCACCGCTGTGGCTCTTGGTGTCCTCCCACTTTTTAATAACTTGCACTGTTGTGGTATCGATGACGGTTTCCGGCGCGTTGGTGACGACGATATATACCGTTTGTGTGGCTTCGTCGATGCTTACACCATGAACGGTGTAACCCACAGACGGTCCGTTTCCTTCAGCATCTGCTACCACATCTACGTGATAGGTAGCCTGTCCATCCTTGTCGATGGTTAGTCGGATCACACCTTGTGCAAGACCGTAGCCTGCTTTTCCGGGAGGGCCGGTTTCCTTTATGTAGTAAGTGCTGCCGGCGCCCAGGCCCCAAAGGTCTGCCGTACCGTTTTTGATAGTGAACGTGCTTTGGAACTCATCCAACACACCATCTGTAAAGTCCTGATGGTAAGACGCCTCACTTTCCCAAAGTTCAGCAGGCTTGGTGCATTCAAAGTCTTCGTAGACGGTAAACTGCGTGCCGTCCAAGGGCTCCTGGGTCAAGACATCTTCTTTTTTAATCTCCAAGCCCACGCGGGGCACCAGATTGAAGTAGATGGAGCAGTTGGACATAGATGCACCGCGTTCCAGATAAAGAACCGTCAAAGTATGGTCGCCGGAAGTAATGCCCAGATTTTGCAGACTGGTTGCGGCTTTGTTATTGACCACGACTTCACCGGTGGAAAAGTTGATCTCGCCGGCGATCCGCTGGTGGATCCCGCCGATATCCAGAACCACAATGCCATCGATCAAGACCCACAGGTCGTCATCTCCACTGAACTGGAACTCGATATCGTTACCGTTCAAGTCCTTGTTTCCGCCACTGCCTGGATCGTTGGGCAGGAAGAAGTTAATATCCGAACGCATACCGTAGGCAAACTCAGTATAAACACCGCTGTCTGATTCAGATGTATCGTAGCGATAATGGGTAACACCCTGATACTCACCATCCTGACCGTTATAGGTGTAGGTTCGCATCGTTCTGCCATTGGTGTTGGCATAGGGCGAGTTCAGAGGCAGGAAGTCCGCATAGGTACTGCCAATTGCATCGGAAGTTGCCGATAGGTATTCATAAACATAGAAACGTCCATTGGTTTGGTTATAGGAGAGAGCGTTTTTCAAGGAGTCATAGTAGTAATAACCGTAATGCGCGTCGTCGGGATCATCCATAATCTGGAATAGGTGATCCGCAGTACCTAAATATGTTTTACCGATGACGCCCTCGCCGGTGGCGGGATCAAAAGCATTTTGCGTGGAATACAACAGATTGCGCATTTCCGGTGTGCAGATGCCGGCAGAAATGGTATCCGCATTGCGATAGGTGTTGCGCTGACTCCTGTTGTTGGGATTGCTTAACCGACCCCCGCCGTCCGCTTCGGCAAATATGTAGTTCAAAGTTTGTGCATTTCCATAGTTGACTGTGCCTGAAGCCACCATAGACCAGGTTTCTGAGTGGCTCCGATTGCTGACTGTTACCTGAGCATTAGACGATTGCGCATTGAACAGGTAATTATAGTCAAACATATGGGTCGTGATAAAAGAATTTGTACTGACGGTATCTGCTACCTGGGCGTTAAACTCACCAATGTCATAGGTAGCAGCAACCCAGTCTGCGTAGAGTACTGCATTTCCGTTTACCTCCATCTCGGCACCTGCCGGATAGTATGTGGAGGTGCTTACATTGTACCAGCCCCGGAGTTCATAGGTGTATTTTGTTGGGGAAGTCCATTCCGATGGCAACTTTAGAAGACTGCCACCTTCTACGGTATAAGCAGTATTGGGCGATCCGTTCAGATGCTTCAGTCCACCATCCGTACCATCTAACCAAATGGTGTAATCAGCGGCCCTTGTGGCAGGCGCGTCCAAAACCACAACGCCTTCCGATTCTGTAACAAGACCGTAGCCCAAGATAACAGGGTCATCCAGACGGTATTGCGTTTGGGCAACCGTATTATCCAAATCACCTTCGATTACCATGATGGCGGCATCGTCAAAGCCAGTAATAATCGCCACCGCGTTGGCGCTCTGGGTCGCCGTATTCCCCTTGCGCAGAAAAACCAGGTTGCCGGTTTCGGGCGTACGGTCCTTGGCTGTTCGGTAAAGTCCTGCCGTTTCCCATTCCAGGCGCATGGCTTCCGGGCCTGCGTTCATTGGTAGGTCTGTTGCACCGGCATATTCTAAACAGAATGAGACGAACATTGCTGACCAATCTGCGTAGGGATTGCCGTACCATTGTCCGTACCGGGTAATACCCCGCCGGATACCGTTGTCATCTACCTGGAAGTTTCGTTCGCTTTCTGTGTAGCCAATCTGCGATTGGGCAACCAAAACTACATTGTTCCGAGTGGTGGGACCCTTAACCATATCCGCCAGGGTTGCTTCCCAATCATCGCTGGTTTCCAGATCTGCGTTGATATTGCTGTAGCAGTTTTCTATGTGGGTATGCTCCTTCAGGAGACAGGTGTCTGCACATTCTTCTGTGTGGATATGCTCTTCCTGACCACAGAAGGCTTCGCCTGCAATACCGATGCCAGTAAGTTTCAAACTCCAAAAGACCGCCAGTATAATGACAAATGAAAGGGTGGTGATGATCTGCCTGAAATTACGCCGGTCCTTGTTGATCATTTTCAATTGTTCCAGTAGGTTTGCTTTATTCTCGGACAAGATCACACCTCCCTTCAGACAGTATTGGTTGTTAGTTTATAAATTCGAATTCAGATAAGGGCCAGAATTTACAAAATATCTTGCCGACAATTTGATCTTCTGCAACGCAACCGATCACACTACTTCGGCTATCGATTGATGTCTCTCTTTTATCGCCCATCACAAAGTAAGCATTTTCCGGAACCTGATATGGAAATTCCACGTCACATTCACCCAACGCCTTCTCATGAATGTAATGCTCTTCTAATCGTTCCCCATTCAGGAATACAGTGCCATCGGACTCAATCCATATATAATCCCCCGGAGTAGCAATTACACGTTTTATCAGGATTTTATTTGAGTAATAGAATGCGCATAAATCACCGGTTTGTAAGTCCTTCTTTTTTACCAAAAGGACAATCTCTCCATCGTTCAAATTGGGCTCCATACTTGTGCCAGCAATTTGCATAACCGGCAAAATTAATGTTGCAATCAACGCTGCAACTGCTGCGACTACGATTAGAGCATTGACCGTACTGCGGAGCAATCTGCGGAAACGGCGTTTATATCGCTCCCGCTTTAACTCTTTTTTCAGTACGTCCAGTTCCGGCATATCCCGTTTACTATGTCGTGCTGTGTACTTTCCCATAAATTATCATTCACCCTTGGTTCTGTGTACCTGTGCTTGCATAAGAATCTCAGCCGCCTTTTTGCGAGCAGTTTCTTCGATCTCTTCGGCACGCTTTTTTGCCGCGTCCAAATAAATATCTGCGGATTTCTGTGCTGCCTGAAAAACACCGCCTAATTGAAGCGATGCCTCCGCAATCGATCCCAGCGACATTATTTTAATTTCTTGGTTATTTAATTCCGTTTCCAAAGCGTCTACTCTCATCTGCAGTTTATCTGCTCGTTCTGTTTGAAGGATCAACAATTCCAGCAGTTGGTAACGGTTCAGCTTTTTTAAATCTTTCTCAGTCAAAAACAGACACCCCTTTCACGAATTTTTATCATTTAACCTTATAAATAGCCAAAATATATTATACTACCCAAATCCACACTTTTCAACAGTATTACAAAATAATTTTACATTTATACAACAATAATATCTATCTTCTCAGTTGCACTTTTGGATAGCAAACTTGGGGCGTGTTAGCAACGCGGCTCAAGAACTATTTTCAGCAATAAAATCCGACTCACAGGCAGATGGGGTAGATTTCATTTTACCCCTCTAAAAGTTCTAAAGACGGCGTTGAAATCGAACCTGTTTTACGCTATAATGTATGCATACAAAATTTTGGGGGGCCTTTATGAAAACCGACAGAAATATTTTGGTGGCGTTTTGCCTGAATATGCTTTTTTCTGTTGTGGAATTTATCGGCGGCGCACTCACCGGCAGTGTCGCCATTATCTCCGATTCCATTCACGATTTCGGCGACGGATTGAGCATCGGCGCTTCCTTCATTTTAGAAAAAATCAGCAAGAAAAAGCCGGACAGCAAGTACACCTACGGATATTACCGGTACTCCGTTTTGGGTAGTGTGCTTCAGTCTGTTATCTTGCTTTGCGGCGCGATTTTAGTTGTCTATAATGCGGTTTTGCGTTTCATCCATCCGGAGCCCATCCACCACAACGGTATGATCGTCATTGCTGTTTTTGGTTTGATTATCAACGGCGCTGCCGTATTCTTTACATCCGGGGAAGGTTCCCTGAATCAAAAGTCCATTAACCTGCACATGCTGGAGGACTTGCTGGGCTGGCTGATTGTCCTGATTGGCGCAGTGATTATGAAGTTTACGCAATGGAACTATTTAGATCCCATTCTTTCTATTTTGCTGGCATTGTTTATCGCGGTTAACGCGCTGAAAAACCTACATTCCGTTTTAGACATTTTTTTGGAAAAAACCCCAAAGGGGATAGACTTGGATGACCTAACTTGCCACCTCCAGCACATTGACGGTGTGATAGATGTACACCATTTGCACGTTTGGAGTATGGACGGTTACCAAAACGCCGCAACCCTCCACGCCGTAACCGAAGCAGATATGACTTTCGTCAAAAAGGAAATTCGGGAGGAACTAAAAGAACACGGCATCTGTCACGTTACCATAGAGTGTGAAA
>JAZOXE010000241.1:0-5552 GCA_045659525.1 Faecousia sp.
TGCCCCATGGAGATTCTGGAAATCGTAGAAAAATAAGGTTACATACCCAATCGGGAGCGCTTATTGCGCTCCCGATTTTTCTTTGAAAAAACACAAAAAAAGTTACAAGAATAATTGCATAAAGAAGCATAATATGCTATACTGTAACTAATTAAACACCCGGAGGCGTTTATGACTGAAATGACTGAATTTCAACGGAGAATCCAGGGATTCTTCCCGGAAATTGTTATGGCTTTTAATGAGCCTATGGGAAAGCATACATCTTTCAAAATCGGCGGACCTGCCGAAGTGATGGCTTTTCCCAAAAACAGCGAACAACTTGCAAAACTTCTGAAAACGTCCCAATTGTTGGACTGTAAAATTGCTATATTAGGCGCAGGTACCAATATCCTCGCGCCGGATGACGGCGTGTCCGGTCTGGTAATCTGTTTGAAAGATTCCTTAGAGGGAATGGAGCAGATAGGAGATAACACAATCCGCGTAGCGGCGGGGGTGTCTATGGCGCGGGCGGCAAACTTTGCCGCATCTAAAAACCTCTCCGGAATGGAATTTGCCCACGGGATTCCCGGTACGGTGGGCGGCGGTGTGTATATGAATGCCGGCGCTTACGGCGGAGAAATCTGCCAGGTTTGCACTCGGGTAGGGGTTATGGATATGGCGGGAAATGAAAAGGTCTATTTCGGAGAGGAAATGGAATTTTCCTATCGTCACAGCCGTTTGGAAAGAGAAAAGGGAATTGTCCTTTGGGCGGAATTTTCTCTTACATCCAAGCCCCAGGAAGAAATTAGAAGTACGATGCAGGATTTGATGAATCGGCGCCGGGCATCGCAACCCTTGGAGAAACCTTCTGCCGGTTCTGCATTTAAGCGGCCGCAAGGCGCTTATGCGGCGGCCTTGATTGAAGAAGCAGGATTAAAGGGCTATCGTATGGGAAATGCGGCGGTGTCCGATAAACACGCTGGATTTGTGGTGAATTTAGGCGGAGCAACGGCAAACGAAGTAAAAGCGCTTTTAAAAGAAGTGCAAAAGCAAGTGTATGAAAAAAGTGGTTTCCAATTAGAACCGGAAGTGCGAATTTGGTAAATTTCTGAAAGGAGGGAGTTTTGTGGCGATTTCATTTTCTGCAGGTACAAAAGGGGAAATTTGTCGCAATCTCCCTCAAAAACGTTGTTGCGCATTGGCTCAGTGCTTCGGCATTTTGCTGTTTTGCAAAAGTTTTACCGGTAACGCAATTCGGATAACAACGGAGAGCCGGGATTTTGCGCAGAATCTTCCCAAACTTTTTAAGAAAGCGTTTTCTTTGCAGTTTGATATTCAGCCGGAAGAGGGAAACGGCGGCAAACTGTGTTTCCAAATTACCGACAGAAAAAAGATTGAAACCGTTATGCAGGCCTACGGCTTTCACCCCCAAAACACCCTTTCTTTGCATATTAATCTGCCGGTGGTTGAGGACGACTGTTGCAAAACCGCATTTTTGCGGGGGGCTTTTTTAGCCGGTGGCTCTGTAACTGACCCGGAAAAGGGTTATCATTTGGAATTGACATCAACCCACCGCAGTGTGATTGGTGAGTGTTATTTACTGATGCAAGAGGTCTTGGGTTTTACACCCAAAATTGCCAACCGTGGCAGTAACCGGGTGCTCTATATTAAGCAAAGCGATTATATTTCCGATTTTTTGACTTATTTGGGCGCCCCGATTTCCGCTATGGGAATCATTGAGGCAAGACTGGAAAAAGAACTGAATAATGAAGTAAACCGTCGTTGTAACTGTGATGAAGCCAACACATCAAAAGTGGTGGAAGCGGCCCAAGCCCAGTTGGCGGCGATTCGCGTACTGCGGGAGCGAGGGCTGTACGGAAAACTGCCTCATAAACTTTTGCAGGCGGCAAAAGCCCGGGAGGAAAACCCGGAGTCCGCACTGACGGAACTTGCGGCGATGATGCAGCCGCCCATTACAAAACCGGCAATGAATCACCGGCTGAAAAAACTGGTACAACTGGCAGAGGAGGCGACGTTATGAGTTTCACCCATTTACATCTGCATACGGAATATAGCCTTCTTGACGGCGCTTGCCGGATTTCTTCGCTGATGGACCGAGTAAAAGAACTGGGGCAGGATGCCGTTGCTATAACGGATCACGGCGTGATGTATGGCTGTATTGACTTTTACAAAGAGGCAAAAGCGGCGGGAATTAAACCCATTATCGGCTGTGAAGTCTACGTTGCCCGCCGAAATATGGATGATCGAGTTTACGGCATTGATGACGATGCGTATCACTTGGTTCTGTTATGTGAAAACAGAACCGGTTACGAAAATTTGTGCTATCTGGTGTCGGAGGCATATCTGCACGGATTTTACCGCAAGCCCCGTGTTGACCTAAATTTATTGCGTCAGCGCCATGAAGGGTTAATTGCTCTTTCTGCATGTCTGGCAGGTGCAATTCCCCAGAAACTGATGGAAGAGGACTATGAAGGCGCAGTCAATTACGCGAAAGAACTTTCCGATATCTTCGGTGAAGACAATTTTTATTTGGAATTGCAAGACCATGGGATTGCGGAGCAACAGCCGGTCAATCAAGGGGTTATCCGGATTGCAAGAGAACTGAACCTACCTTTGGTGGTTACCAACGATGCCCACTATCTGCGTAAAGAAGACGCGAAAATGCAGGATGTTCTTCTTTGTGTGCAAACCGGTAAAACGGTAGACGATCCCAACCGTATGAAATTCCAAACCGAGGAATTTTATCTGAAAAGCGAAGAAGAATTAAAAGAACTGTTCCCCAACCTGCCGGAGGCATTTGAAAATACGGAAAAAATTGCTAACCGGTGCAATTTGGAATTTGTTTTTAACCAGTACCACCTGCCGTCGTTTCCCATTCCCGACGGATACACCAACGAAGAATATTTCCGGAAAGTCTGTATGGATGGCTTCCGGGAGAGATATGAAAATCCTCCGGCTCATTATTTAGAGCGGCTGGAATATGAAATCGGCGTTATCAGACGTATGGGATATGTGAACTACTACCTCATTGTGTGGGATTTTATCCGCCATGCAAAGGAGCGGGGTATTCCCGTCGGTCCGGGACGTGGTTCCGGCGCGGCATCCATTGCTGCCTACTGTATGCATATCACAGAAGTAGATCCCATGCAGTATAACTTGATTTTTGAACGGTTTTTAAATCCGGAGCGGGTTAGTATGCCGGACTTTGATACGGATTTCTGTCAGGAACGCCGCGGTGAAGTTATTGACTATGTTATGGAAAAGTACGGCAGTGACCACGTAGCGCAAATTGCTACTTTCGGAACCATGGCGGCAAGAGCCGCAATCCGGGATGTGGGTAGAGCGCTGAATTTTTCCTATGCAGAAACCGATGCCGTGGCAAAACAAGTTCCGAAAACCCCGCATATTACCCTGAAAGAATCCTTAAGCATCTCTCCCAAACTCAAAGAGATGTATGAAAGCGATGACCGGGTAAAAGAACTGATTGACACGGCAATGCAGTTGGAGGGAATGCCCCGCAATACCTCCACCCATGCGGCGGGCGTGGTGATTACCGCCCAGCCGGTGGATACCTACGTACCCCTTGCCTGCAACGATGATACGGTCGTTACCCAGTACACAATGACTACCATTGAAGAACTGGGACTTTTGAAGATGGACTTTTTAGGACTTCGAAACCTGACCGTTATCGAAGATGCCCAAAAGCAAATTCAGCAACTGGAGCCGGACTTTGATATTACCAAAGTGCCGGATAACGATCCGGAAACATTCCAAATGTTAGCAGAGGGAAAAACCCAAGGCGTTTTTCAGTTGGAGTCTGCAGGCATTACCGGCGTGTGCGTAAATATGAAGCCTACGTCTATTGAAGATATGACGGCGATTGTGGCGTTATACCGTCCCGGTCCTATGGATTCCATTCCTATGTTTATTGCGAATAAACTGGACCCAAGAAAAATTACCTATAAGACACCCCATTTGGAGCCGATTCTGAAGGTCACCTATGGCTGTATTGTCTATCAGGAACAGGTTATTGAAATTTTCCGTTCTTTGGCGGGTTACACCATGGGGCAGGCGGATATGATTCGTCGCGCTATTTCCAAGAAAAAGCAAAAGGTTATTGAAGAAGAACGGAAAGTCTTTGTCTATGGCGATGAAAAGCAGGGGATACCCGGCTGTGTGGCAAACGGCGTGACGGAAAGCGCGGCTCAGTCCATATACGATGAAATTGTTGCCTTTGCAAACTATGCGTTTAACAAGGCTCACGCAGTGTGCTATGCCGTAGTGTCTTATCAAACCGCATACTTAAAATGCCATTATCCCAAGCAGTACATGGCGGCGCTGATGACTTCCGTCATTAACGATGCTACGAAAATTTCCGGCTACATTTCCGAATGTAAGGATTTAAAAATCCCAACGTTACCTCCGGATATTAACCATTCTGATGACCATTTTACCGTAGAGGGTGATGCCATCCGTTTCGGTATGGGCGCCATTAAAAACGTTGGCAGAGGTTTGATTCGCAGTATTGTGGCAAAGCGCAGGGAAAGCGGCCCATTCCAGTCACTGGAAGACTTTATTCAGCGTATGGAAGAAGGAGAACTGAATAAGCGGGCAGTGGAAAACTTTATTAAGTGCGGCGCGATGGATTGTTTCGGCAATCACCGCAGTGAACTGTTGGCGGTTTACGACCTGATTATGGACAGCGTTGCTGATTCCAGAAAGCGGAATTTAGACGGCCAGATGGGACTGTTTTCCGTCTTGGAAAATGAAGATAAGGCTGCGGCAATTCCGATTCCCACCTTGCCGGAAATTAGCAAGGCTGACCGGATGCTTATGGAAAAAGAAACCACCGGAATTTATCTTTCCGGCCATCCTATGGATGATTACCGTCAGTGGTTAAAAAACACCCACGTTGTCCCCATAGTCGCACTTCTGGATGAAGAAAGCGCCTATCAGGATGAGCAGATTGTCAGTGTGGCAGGAATTGTGCAAACGATAAAAATGAAAACCACCCGCAACAACTCCACCATGGCTTATGTTACAGTGGAGGATGATACCGGTGCTATGGAAATGTTGGTGTTTTCCAATGTGATTACCCAGTACGGCGGTTATCTGAAAGAAAATGCGCCGGTGGTCATTACCGGAAGACTTTCCCTCCGGGATGATAAAGAACCCCAAATCATTATTAACCGGGCAAGACCAATGTCAGATTTCGCATCGGAAAATCGGCAAAGTCTGGCGCAAGTTCCCAACCGGGACGGCACGTTATATCTCCGTCTTGAATCGGAAACTGGAGAAATGTTCCCCAAAATCCGTGCGATTTTGAATATGTTCCCGGGAGACCGGCAGGCGGTGGTATATTTTGCAGATACCAAGCAACGCAGAGGTACCCGGTGTACGATAGATAGTAAGATGCTGGAGGAACTGGAATCGGTACTGGGAAAAGACAATGTGGTGGTAAAATAACTACCATTTTGCAAGTCTCTATGTTATAGTGTAGCCAAGAGGTGTTTCTATGAAACGACGTGTTTTGACACTTTTACTGCTTGTGG
>JAZOXE010000242.1:0-3505 GCA_045659525.1 Faecousia sp.
CATTCCGAACAGTGGACAAGATGTATTGTCTGCCCAAGCGTTCAGATGATTATAACGATTTACAGGCGGCTATTGATAAGGCAATGGCAGGTTTGAGTTATTGCGCGCCCCAGGCCGGGGAAAATCAGCAAACCGTGCAAATGGCGGATTTGGACGGTGATGGGCTGGTAGAATATCTGGTATTTACAAAGGGCTCTGCGGAACGGCCTTTGCGGGTGCTGGTATTTCAGGAACAAGCAGATGAATATGTCCACATAACAACCATTGAAAGTAACGGTACATCCTTTGACCAAGTGGAATATGTGCAGATGGATGAAAGACCGGGATTGGAAATGGTGGTGGGTTGCCAAATCAGCGATAAACTGTTGCGCTCTGTATCCGTATACACCTTGACGGATCAAGGCATGGAACTGATGGTAACAAGCAACTATGTAAAATTTTTAACGGTTAAGTTCGATGAAACGGAGCAGAACCAACTGCTTGTACTCAGATCCGGACAGACGGATACGGATAACGGCGTTGCAGAACTTTACGCCATGAAAAACGGCGTAATGGAACGCTATAATGAAGTGCCCTTGTCGTTCCCAGCGGACAAACTGAAGCGAATCCTGGTGGGAAGACTGGAAGATGCGCCTACAGCGGTGTATGTGGCTGGTGCAGTAGGGGATACGGCGCTGATAACAGATGTATTTGCTTTGGTGGATGGAAAATTTACCAATGTTGCCGGTTCTGCGGAAACCGGCGTGCAAACCCTGCGAAACTACTATGTATATGCTGATGACATTGATAATGACGGCGTAGTAGAACTCCCGTACCTTATCGATATGATACCGCGAGACGTGGCAAGCAGCGGCGACACTTATAACCTGATCCGCTGGTATGCTATGACCAGCGATGGCACAAAGGTGGACAAACTCTATACCTATCATAATTTTGTAGGCGGTTGGTATTTGGAATTGGGAGAGTCGTGGGCGCAAAATCTGACCATCGACTCCCATGGTGGAAATTATGAACTTTACCTATGGGACAGTAATTTCTACTCCTGCCGCCAACTGATGACAATTTCTGTCCTTACCGGGCAGAACCGGGAGGAACAGTCCCGGGAAGAGGGCAAGATCATTTTGCAAAAGACCGATTCTGTGATATACACTGCAGTTTTGGAACCCATTGCGGAAGATTATAATATTACAGAAGAGACCATTATCCGCAGTTTCAGTCTGATTCACCATGACTGGAAAACCGGAGAGATATAAGGAGGAATGGCTGTGAAACGTGTACTGATTTTAGAAGATGAAGTGAACATTCGCAGTTTTGTGGTAATTAACTTAAAACGAGCCGGATACGACGTGGTAGAAGCGGGTACCGGCGAAGAAGCCTTAAGTAAGTTGCAGGAAAACCCGGATATTGGTGTGGCAATTTTGGACATTATGCTCCCGGATATCGACGGCTTTGAAGTTTGCCGGAGAATTCGCGCCACCAATAAACAGATGGGTATTGTTATGCTGACGGCAAGAACCCAGGAAATGGATAAAATTACCGGCCTTATGACCGGCGCAGACGACTACGTTACAAAGCCTTTCTCTCCGGCAGAACTGACGGCCCGGATTGATGCGCTATACCGCCGAATCGGTGAAGACAGCACTGGGGAGTCGGAATTGATTCTTCAGGGGCCTTTTGTGATGAATATCCGCAACCACACTTTGGAGAAGGCGGGGAATCGGATTCGCTTAACTCAAGTGGAATATGCGATTTTGAAACTGTTTATGCAAAACCCCGGCCGGGCGCTGTCTCGGGATGATATTCTCGCTTCCGTATGGGGCAGAGATTATGACGGAGAATTGAAAATCGTAGACGTAAACATCCGACGTTTGCGGATTAAGATTGAAGACGATGCCAATGCACCTGTCTATATTACAACGGTGTGGGGTTTTGGCTATAAATGGGGCGTATAAAAACCGAAATGAGGGAATGGCTTTGTTGAAAATTAAAGGCCTTCGCAGACGCTGGCTTATAAATACGCTGGGCGTTGTTGGAATATTGGGGCTCGTTTGCGTGCTGATTGTTACGGCGGTTTTTGCGGAGTATTATCATTCCGCGATGGAGTCGGATATGCGCTATCGGGCCAGAACCACGGCAGAGTTCTTTGCGGATTACCTGAATCAAAACTACAATGAGTTTTATCAGTCCTGCATTACCTACGCCCAAACATTTGAAGATAAAGATAACATCGAATTGCAGTTTATCAATGCCCAAGGACGGCTGGTAGCATCTTCCTACAGTAGTTGGGGCGGCCAGTCATCGGCAACGCCGGAGATTGCCAACGCAATGAGCACCCGGGGAATTTCCACTTATACCGGAAGAGACCCCTTGACCGGGGAACGGATTATGGCAGTATCCAGTCCTATGATTTACAGCAACGGCGAAGTGATTGGCACTTTGCGTTATGTGACATCTACCCGGCAAATGGATAAGCAAATCGGCTACATTGCGGCGATATCATTTGGCGCCCTTGCGGTGGTGTGCGTAGTTACACTGATTAGTAGTAACTACTACATCCACTCAATTTTAGTCCCGGTGGGACAGATTGTGGAAAAGGCGCAAAAAATCGCCAACGGCAGTTACGGCATCCAAATCGAAACCAAGTACGATGACGAAATTGGTGAACTGGCAAATACCATTAACGACTTATCCATAAAAATCAGTGAAAACGAAAAAACCCAAACCGAATTTATTTCCTCCCTTTCCCACGAATTGCGTACACCCCTGACGGCAATTACCGGCTGGAGTGAAACGTTATTGAGCAGTGGGGAGTTGGATGTCAGCACCCGCCGGGGCATGAAAATCATCCAGGGCGAAGCGGCAAGACTGACGGAAATGGTACTGGAACTTTTGGATTTCAACCGAATCCAAGAGGGGAGAATGACACTGAACGTTGAACCGACGGACATTCGTAGTGAATTTGAAGATACGGTGTTTATGTACGGCAGTCGATTAAAACAAGAGGGAATTACATTAGAATATCAGGAAAATGATAATGACGTTCCGGAGATCCCCTGCGACGCCAAACGTATGCGCCAGGTATTTCTTAATATTTTGGATAATGCTGCAAAACACGGTGGCGAAGGCAGAAAAATAGATGCAGCAATTACCTATGAATCGGATTGCGTTGTGGTGCGTATCCGCGATTATGGCGCAGGTATACCGGAAGATGAATTGCCCCTTGTAAAGAAAAAGTTCTATAAAGGCAGTTCCAAAGTAAGAGGCTCCGGTATCGGGCTTGCGGTGTGTGATGAAATTGTTTCCATGCACGGCGGCGAATTGATTTTGGAAAATGCAGAAGGTGGCGGAACTGTGGTAACCGTGCGGTTGCCGGCTACCCAGTGAGAAAGGAATCTATGGCAAATCAGGAAAAGTTTAAGACAATGATAGGCGGACAAGCGCTGATTGAAGGTATTATGATGCGCGGTCCGGAAAAGGATGCTGTGGTCGTCCGGCGTAAAGACGG
>JAZOXE010000243.1:0-5533 GCA_045659525.1 Faecousia sp.
GTATCCCTCCATCTATGAAAACGATGAGGAAGCCTTTGAAATTTGGAACAAGGATATCGGCATTGCACCGGAAAACATTTTCCGTTTCGGCAAGGCTGACAATTTCTGGGAGCACGGCTCCGGTCCTTGCGGCCCCTGCTCTGAAATTTACTATGACCGAGGCGAAAAATACGGTTGCGGCAGTCCTGACTGTACTGTAGGTTGTGAATGTGATCGGTATATGGAAGTATGGAACAATGTTTTCTCCCAGTTTGACAACGATGGTCAGGGCAATTATACCGAATTGGTGCAGAAGAATATCGATACCGGCATGGGCTTGGAACGTTTGGCAGTTGTATGTCAGGACGTAAACAGCCTTTTCGACGTGGACACGGTTATGAACATCACCAACCACGTAACCGCGATTACCGGCGCGTCCTATGGACAGAGCACCAAGACGGATGTAAGCCTGCGGGTAATTACCGACCATATCCGGGCATCTACCTTTATGATTGCCGACGGCGTTCAGCCCACCAACGAGGGCAGGGGCTACGTTCTGCGTCGGCTGTTGCGCCGCGCGGCCCGTCACGGCAAACTTTTAGGTGTGAACCGTCCGTTCCTCTACGAAGTGGTGGAAACGGTTATTCGGGAAAATGAAAGTCACTATACCTACCTGCGGGAGCGGGCGCAACACATCATACGTGTTGTGAAAAACGAAGAAGAGAATTTTGCCCGTACCATTGATGGCGGTATGCGGATTTTTGCGGAGAAACTTGCCCAGCATAAGGAAAAAGGCGCAAAGGTTTTCTCCGGCGAAGATGCATTTTTGCTTTCTGACACTTACGGTTTCCCGGTAGACTTGACCGTGGAAATGGTGGAAGACGAGGGTATGACACTGGATATGGACAAGTTCGTTGCTTGCCGGGAAGAACAGCGTATTCGCGCCCGGGAGGCTCGTAAAGCCTTGGGCGATTTGGGCTGGGCAGGCATTGATTTGGGACTGGATACCACACCCACGCAATTTGTAGGTTATGAAGTTAATAACTGCGAAGCAAAAGTGCTGGCAGTTTGTGTAGGCGAGGAAGTAACCGGCTCTATTACCGGCGGTGAACAGGGCATTATCGTTTTGGATAAAACACCTTTCTATGCGGAAATGGGTGGTCAGAGCGCGGACTACGGTGTGATTTTGGTAGGTGAGAGCCGATTCAAGGTCACCGGTGTGCAAAAGGATAAAGGTGGCAAGTATCTCCATTCCGGTGTTATGAAAGCCGGCACCATTAAAACCGACGACAATGTTTTGGCATCTATTGATGTGGAACGAAGAAAGGCTATTATGCGCGCCCACTCTGCAACCCACTTGCTGCAAAAAGCCCTTAAGAGCGTGTTGGGTGACCATGTGCATCAGGCAGGCTCTCTGGTAGAGCCGGACAGACTCCGTTTCGACTTTACCCACTATAGCGCGGTTACCCCGGAAGAATTGGCAAAAATTGATGCGCTGGTACAGACGGCGGTTTTGGAAGGCTATGGTGTTGATGTGCGGGAAATGCCTATTGAACAGGCAAAGGAAATGGGCGCAATGGCGCTGTTTAGCGAGAAGTATGGCGATACGGTTCGTGTGGTTAATATGGGAGGTTACTCCATTGAACTTTGCGGTGGTACTCACTTGGACAACACAGCAAAGATCGGCCCGTTCCGCATTGAGAGTGAAGGCTCTGTTGCATCCGGAGTCCGCCGGATTGAGGCAATTTGCGGCAAGGTATGTTTGGAGGATATGAAGAAAAACCACGAGCTGCTTTATGCCGCCGCAGGAGAACTGAAGGCAAAACCCGGTGAAATTGTAGATAAGATTCACGCCCAGGCGGATGAAGTGAAAATGCTGAAAAAGGTTATTGAGTCTTATAAGGCAAAAGAGTCTGCCGGTGAAGCAGACCGGTTCTTGTTTGCGGCTCACGATGTGTGCGGCCTGCGAGTGCTTACTGCCAGCGTTCCCAACGCAGACGGTGGAAAATTGCGGCAGATGGGCGACACCCTCCGGGATAAGGAGCCCAATGTTGTGGCGGTTCTTTCCAGCGTCAGCGGCGAGAAGATTACGTTCCTTGCCGTATGCGGCAAAGAAGCCGTTGCAAAGGGTGTGAAAGCCGGTGACTTGGTAAGACAGGTATGCACCATCTGCGGCGGTTCCGGCGGTGGTAAACCGGATAGCGCTATGGGCGGCGGCAAGGATGTTTTGAAAATTGATGATGCCTTGGCAACCGTTGACGATTTTGTAAAATCCAAACTTTCATAAGGATATGGGGCACTGCCGCTGGGCGGTGCCCCAATCATATTTCAGGAGGTGACTGTGTGCGAAAACTAATGTGGTTTGCCATAGGGTTTGTGGCATCGTGTATTATCGGCGTATACTTTGCGCCGGGAAAATTTCTGTTACCCCTTGCGCTTATTGGAATCGTAGCCGGTTGCGCACTGTTCTTCCTGAAGATGAAATGGGGGAAAGTGGTGGCAACGGCGCTGATTGGATTGGGCGTGGGACTGGTTTGGTTTTTCGGATTTCAAGCGCTTTATTTGCAATCGGCATTGGCCTATGACGGAACGAACATAACTGCCACCGCTGAAATTACGGATTACAGTTACGAAACCAATTACGGTGTGTCTGCTGACGGCAAAATCAAAATTGACGGCAAAGACTATAAAGTGCGTATATATACCCAGGACAGTATGTTTTCCCCGGGCGATAAAGTGACCGGCGTATTTTCTATGCAATATACGGCAGACGGCGGACAGCGGGAACCATCATACCATCAGGGGAAAGGTATCTTTCTAATTGCTCGCTGTCGGGAAATTACGCAAATCGAAAGATGCGATAAAATACCGGCAAAATATTTTGCGGCGACGTTGCGGAAAAACATCCAATCATCGCTGGATAAACTGTTTCCTGCGGATACCGTAGGATTTGCAAGGGCATTGCTGTTGGGGGATACCAGCAAATTTTCAGATACCCAGCGGGAGACATTCTCTGTCAGCGGAATCAGCCACGTGATTGCGGTGTCCGGTATGCACGTTTCCATTTTGTTTTCGCTGCTTTACGCGATGTGCGGAAAACAGAGGTACTTAACAGCAGTCATTGGGATACCGGTGCTGATTCTATTTGCGGCAGTGGCAGGTTTTACGCCGTCTATTATGCGGGCGTGTACCATGCAGATTTTAATGATAATCGCATTGATTGCAAGCAAAGAATACGATCCGCCCACTGCGCTTTCTTTTGCGCTTGTGGTAATGCTTGCCGTAAATCCGTTGGCGATTACTTCAGTAAGTTTACAACTTTCTGCCGGGTGTATGGTAGGAATTTTCCTGTTTTCCGGGAAAATCAGCAACTATTTATTGCAGGAAAAACGGCTGGGCACCGGAAAAGGGAAAGGCGTAAAGGCAAAACTTACCCGGTGGTTTGCCGGCAGTGTTTCGGTTACGGTCAGCGCTATGACGGTGACAACACCACTTTGCGCCTATTATTTCGGACTGATAAGTTTGGTGGGGATTGTAACCAATTTGCTGGTTTTGCCCATAGTCTCATTTATCTTCTATGGGATTATGGCATCGCTGGGCGTGGGACTTTTGTTTGTGCCATTGGGGCAGGGGATTGCTTGGGTTGTTTCCTGGGCAATCCGCTATGTACTTACCTGCGCGAAACTACTTTCTTCGATTCCCTTTGCGGCGGTGTACACCAGCGATAAATATATCGGTTTGTGGTTGGCCTTTATTTATATTCTCCTTGCGGTGTTGTTGATTCAAAAGAAGAAACAGCCGATTTTAGCAATTATCTGTATGGCAATCGGACTGTGCGCGGCGGTTTTTCTGTCCGCTCTGGAAAAGGATGCGGGAAATTACTGCTTGACGGTTTTAGACGTAGGCCAGGGGCAGTGTGTGCTTTACGAGTGCGGAGAAACGTGCTATCTGATAGACTGTGGTGGAAGTAATGAAGAAACGGCGGCGCAGCGGGCAAGAGATCTGCTGCGGACAAAAGGTATATCGGAAATCGATGGCGTGGTGGTAACCCATTATGATACGGATCATGCTGGTGGCGTTTTTCATTTGTTACAGTGGGTTTCCACAAAGGCTCTGTATTTACCGGATGTACCGGATGAGGGCGATTTACGGCAAGAACTGACGGATTCCTATGGGGATAAAATTCTATGGGTTAAAGCGGATATGAAATTACCTGTGGATAAGGGCGCGGTTTCGGTATTTACTGCACCGGAGGGTAAAGATGAAAATGAAAGAAGCCTTTGCGTCTTGTTTCAGCCGGGAAATTGTGATATACTAATTACCGGTGACCGCGGCACGTGGGGTGAAAACCATTTAATGAATGCGGTGGATTTGCCGGATGTGGAAATTTTGGTTGCGGGACATCATGGCTCGGATACCGGAACGTCTATGGCATTTTTAAATGCGATCCAACCGGACCACGTTGTCATATCTTCCGGTAAAAACAATATTTACGGTCTGCCTGCGCCGGAAGTGCTGAAACGGCTTGGGATTTTTGACTGCCAGGTGTGGCGCACAGATAGAAACGGAACGGTTACGTTCAGGGGGTGAAATGATGGGAAAGGAAAAACAGTATCAGCCGGATACATTTACGCAATTAAAAGCGGCGCTGAAAGAAAAGAAGTTAGAACGGCTTTATATTTTTCACGGAGAAGAATCCTTTTTAATGCGCCACTATGTAAAACAGATTTATAAAACCCTGATTGATCCGGTAACGGAATCCTTTAACTATCATAAACTCACCACAGAAAACTTCTCCATTACGGAGTTTGCAAACTCTGTTGAGAATCTGCCGATGATGGCAGAAAACACATTGGTTCTGTTGGATGAGATTGAGTTTTTCCGTTTTCCGGAAGATGAGCGGGAAAAAATGCAGGACATTCTGTCCGATATTCCGCCTTACTGCACGGTGGTGTTTACCTATGAGACCACCAAATGGAGTCCGGACAAGCGAATGAAAAAACTTTGGGAAGCCGTAGATAAGAACGGACAAATCGTAGAGTTCGCAAAGCAGAGTGAGCGGGATTTGATACCCTGGATTGGCAGGCATTTTGCCGCCCATCAAAAACGGATACCCAACGACCTTTGCGCCTATTTGATTACCCTTACCGGTGGCACAATGACGGCGCTTGCAACAGAAATCCGTAAAATTGCCGCATACAGTGCCGCAGATATCATTGTCAAAAGCGACATTGATGCCGTGGTAGAACCGGTGCTGGATGCTGTGGTATTTCAAATGACGGAGAGTTTCTGTAACGGCGAGTACGGAAAGGCCTTGGTGCAACTTTCCAAACTTCGCAAGATGCAGGAAGAACCCCTTAATATATTGGGCGCAATCGGCAGCCATTTCCGCCGCTTGGCTACGGCCAAAGTCCTTGCCAATCACGGTAAAAATGCCAGTGACCTGCGAAAATTATACCCCGGTCTCCCGGAGTTTTTGTGCGGAAAAAGTATGAGCCAATGCAAACGCTTTTCGGAGAAGTCGGATCGTAGCCATGTCGTTCTGTGAGCCAAG